>DASSFG010000278.1:0-6740 GCA_035694685.1 Pirellulales bacterium | reverse complement strand
CGGTTATCGGCGATGCGGTTGAATTGATCGAGTCCGCTGTACGGGTCGATGCCCGTGCCATTGATGAGCGACCAGGCAATCTGTGGCTCGGGCGAGCTCTGCTGGACAAACGTGTTTGCGCCAATACGCGTATAATTCGCGAGCTGCGTTACGCCGTCGTCGTCAATCAGGCCGGCGATTCGGCTCAACGCATCGTCGATGCCGCCGCTCGAGCCGTAACTCAAGTTCAGTTGGCGGCCGTTGGGGTAGATTACGGCTGTGGGCCGAATCGTGTTGACTGAGCCGTCGGCATAAGCGTACTGGACGTTGACCGACGTAGATGTATTAACCGCGCCGTTGTGCTCCTGATACTCGGTGATCGGCTGCTCGAAGGAGTTGCAAACACGCAAAATGTCGTTCACAACGACGCCCTGACCGATGACGGCGTTGGAGTAACTGGTGATGTGTTGGATGAGCCCGCGAGCATCGTAGGTCCAGCCGATCCGCTGGACGGTGCTGTCGACACCACTCGGGATGCTGCTGCTTGATGATGAACTGCTCAACGAAGAACTACTTGAACTGGAAATGAACGAGATAACGGAATCAAACAGTTTCTGGCCGAGGAGGTCGAAGTCATAGGCGTGGACAACGCCACGCTGATCGGTGAATTGCTTCGTCTCGCTTTGACGATTGACCAGGTAAGCGACTTGACCGCCATCTGCATAAAGCACGCCGGACTTGACGTCATTGCGCGCGACGTCCGAAGACGGCAACGAGGTGCCAAAGAGATTCGTCGTCGTCTGATTACCGGTTGAGGAGTTGACCGCGGTTACCGTGTAAATCTGATCGTCGGCCGTGTAAGTCCAGAGCGTCGTCACGTTCTTGTCGTCGGACAAAGGAAGACCGCTGGCGGAGGAACTGCTGGATGAACTGGAGCTCGACGAGCTGCTTGAGGAGTTGACCGGCGTGCAGTTGAGCATCTGCTCCGTTCGACGACCGGCATCGTCAAAGGCATCGCACGTATATTTGCCAGCCGGATCTTGCGTTAGATAGTTTTCGCCACGGCTGTTGTAGTAGGTTGAATCGACCAGCACCGTGTCGCTGCGCGCAGGTATCGTGCTTGGCCGCACGAGCGTCACGTCGCCATTCGTGCCATAGTTCGCCTGGGCTTGCGACCGGCCCAGCGCGTCGGGATAGCTGGCAGCATAGATGACGCGCGCTTGCGGCTGAGAGCCGCCTGGATAGCTCAATGGGCCGGTGCCTGTGGCGTTATGAAAGCGCTGCCGGAAGGTGGTTTGAATGGCGTTGCTCGCGTCATCGAAGGTTGTTTCGGTTTGCTCGACGATAATCGCCCCGCTGATGTCAACCGCCTGCGGGTAGCTTATGCCACCCTCACCCTGGCCCTCTCCCGCAAGGAGAGGGAATCCGAGGCCGCTGCTACTGCTCGAACTGCTTGAAGCGTAGTAGCCGAGGTAACTAATCGTTGTCCGACCGGCGCCGTCAATGGCCGACTTGGTGAAGGCATTCGAGCCGGCCGGCAACGACATGATGACGTTGTTCGCGCCGTCGTACCATGTGTTACTCGTCAGGTAGTTGCCGATCGACCCCGTGTCGGGATCAACCCCGTAGCGGATGCCTTGGTAGACACGGCTGCGGTCGTCGTATAGGGCCTGATTCAGCCGGATGAGGTTGCTCGTCGCCTGCGCGTATTGGGCGTTTTGCGTCGGGCGGCTCAGGTTGTCGAGCGTGGCGATGCTAAACCAATCCTGGGCGGCGGTGGTTTGAATTTGGCGGTTGCGCCAGTCGAAGGCCATTTGCGTGGTGCGGACGGTCGTGGCGTCGACGTACTTGTTGACGGCCGTCATGTTGCCGTCGCCGGAGGCGAGGCCGTTGTCGTAAACATTCGACGTCACCATCACCATGTTGTTGCCCGGCGCGCCGCCGCCGGTCGGGTCGAGCCAGGTGGCGCCGGTGTCGTTCGTGCCGACCCAGGTGCTGACGACGTTGTCCCGCGCATCGCGAACCTTGCGGGTAATCGTGCCTTCCGGCCCGACGGTGCGGTTGCGGCGATTGAGTGGATCGTAACCGAAGTCGGTCTCCCAATAGTTGACGCCGAGCGTGCCCGTGCCAGTGGCGGGGATTAGAAAATACTTGCGCGTGCTGGCCAGCTTGCAGCAGTCGGTCCACTGGTTCGTTGTCCAGCGGCAATACGTCGATTGCGGGAAGCTATCGGTCGAGACTAGCGGGCCGGCCGTGTAGCCGCGGATGGCCTGAAGCTGGTCGGTGACGTGGTTGCCTTCGTCGGTGATCGTGATCGAGACGGGGTTGATGAGGGTGAAGGAATACGGAACGGCACGGAGTCCGTTCCCTACAGAGGAACTGCTAGATGAGCTGGAGCTGCTGGCGAGAGTGGCGTAGCCTTGGCCGACCCAGGTCTGGAACAGGCCATCTTGATAGACGTAGAAGGTGGCGCGGCGGATGGAGGTGGCGACGCCGCCGATGTCGATCGTGTGCCAGGGGCCGAGAACGAGCGTGGTGCGGCCAAGCGCGTCGACCGTTAGGTCGGTGATCAGGTTCAAGCCGCCGCCCGAGGGCGTCGTCCAGCCGGAAGGCGGCACGGGCTGGCCGGCAGCGGCCGTGTTGAAGTCGACAATTGCCTGAATTGGCTTGCCCGTTGGAATATCGAAGCCCGTGTAATGGATGAAGCCGCGCTCGTCTTTCAGCCAGATGGCGTTGCCAAAGATGTCGAAGAATTGCGTCTTGGTGTCGGCCACGCCGGAGCCGTTTTGCGAAGTTGAAACGACGGGCCAGGTGGTGGTTTGCGACTGCACTTGCAGCGTGCCGGCAAAGAACGTGTAGGAGTAGCCGGTGACGATCTGGTAGCTCTGGTAGGGATCGACCGAAATGTCGTCGCGGTATTGGATGAACTCGGTCGTTAAGTACACAGCCGGGGCGGCTGTGCCACCTGTGGAACTGCTGGAGCTGGAGGAGCCGGCGGCGTTGAAGGCGGTGTAGACGCGCTGCCAGAGCTTGTTGTCGCAACCGAGCTGCCCGTTGCGGATCCGCTCGCCGCTCAGGTAGCCGCTGGCCGCGTCGTAATCGTACAGGTGAATCAGGCCCGCGTGGTCCGCCAGGTATTGGTACCGCCCGGAACAAGTTGGCAGCGGCGGACAATTGCAGGGACCGCTGGAGGAGCTCGAGGAGGCGGAGGGCAGAGCGAGGGGCGAGGCGCCCTCACCGGAGGATGGCCTTCCCAGGCCGTCTGGATCGTTGGGTGACGGGCTAGGAAGCCCATCCTCCTGAGACGTGCTCTCGTGCCGGCCTTCGGCCGGTGGGGTTACATCACGCGGAGCGTGATGCCTACTGTACGCCGGCGATGGAGACG
Source organism: Pirellulales bacterium (assembly GCA_035694685.1). Classification (GTDB taxonomy): domain Bacteria; phylum Planctomycetota; class Planctomycetia; order Pirellulales; family JAICIG01; genus DASSFG01. The sequence continues at coordinate 3,376 of DASSFG010000278.1, read as the reverse complement.
GTAGGAAAGATGCCTCGAGCGAACCCGAGATGGATAGCGTCAGCGTGCCCGAGACGGTGAGCGTGACGGACTCGTTGATCGGCAGCGCGCCGGAGATGCTGATCGGCAACGAACCCGAGATCGAGAGCGAGCCAGGTGACGGGCTGGGAAGCCCATCCTCCGCTGAACCCTCGCCGGGTACGTTCGGCGGAACGCCACGGAGTGCGTTCCCTACAGGATCTCCCCCCGGCCCAAAGGAACTCTCGCTGGGAAAGGAGCTGCCGCTCGGGTATGAGCTCGACGAGCACGACGACGTACTCGATAGGCTGCTCGAACTGGAGGAGCTCGATGAAGACGGCAACTGGCAGTTCAACAGGTCGCAATACGATTCGTCATAACCCAGAATGGCCGACGACTCGGCGTGCAACACCTGGCGGAACTGCTCGTTGTAAGCGTAAAAATCGTACCAGGGGCCGTTGCCCTGCTGACCCTCGCCCGGCACTTTCACCCTGAGCAATACTTGCCCGGCATAGTTCGAGTAGACAATGTTTTGCGTGCCGCCGGGCAACGTCTCTGTCGTCTTCCACATCCACGCATTCACGCCTTGCGCGCAAGTGCTCTGCACGTAAGCGTAGATATAGGTCCGCGAGCCGCCTTCCAGGCTCTCCCGCGTCACGCGCTTCGACGTGTCGTACTCGAAGTAGTTGTCGGCATACATGCCCACCACCCAGTCGGCCGCCAGGGTGGGGTCGCTCGGCGAGTTCGGGTCGGCCGCCAGCCGCACGTAGCTGTCGGGCTTGACGATGAACTTCAGCGCGTGATTGAACACCGCCGGGCCGGCTGCTCCACTTGATGAAGAACTGCTGGCGCTCGAGGAGCTGGAGGAACTCGACGAGCTGGAGCTCGACGAACTGGCAGCGGGCGCCACGTAGTAGCGATAAAGCGTCTTGCCGAGCGACGCCCAGGCGCCGGCGGTCCAGTTTTGTGCTTCCACCGTCTTCAGGTCTCCCAGCGAGCCGAAGGAGTTCGTACCGTCCCAATAAGTATAAAGCGCCTGCCGCACGTTGCTCCAGGCGCCACCGTTCACTTGCCTGCGCAAGAGCACGCTGGTCAGCCGCTGGATGTCGTCGCTGCCGGCGGCGTAGCTATAGAGAAACGACTCGACGGTCGTGTTGCCCGAACCGTCGGTAAAGCTCCGCTGGACTTCGCCCAGGTTCTTCGTGCCGACGTAGCTGACCGCCTGGACGGTGTTACCGGCGGCATCGCTACGGCTCTTGAAGAGCAGAGTGGCATCATTGAAGAGGGTGACGTTGCCTTGCTGATCCGCCAGCACGTAAACGTGGTTGGCGGTGTCGTGGACGAGCGAGAGCTGCACGCCGTATTCGGTGGAGAACGTGACGCCGCCCGGATTCGGACTGAACCAGACGGCTTTGCCGCTCCCGCCCATGAGCACGGTATCGCCGTCGGGCGATTGATACAGGTAGGGCCATTGGGCGACATCGCCGCTTTGGCTTGCCGAGGGACGGCTGCAGGATTTTGGATTTCCGATTTTGGATTTTGGATCGGCTGGCTCAGAGCGCCATCGAGCGCCTTTGCGAAAGAAAGTCGCTCCGCGACGCGGGAAAGCGGCGATGAATCGCCGCACTCCAAAGCGCGATACCGCTCGATCGCCCGGATCACGTCGTGGGGCGTAATCAGCGCCATGCACTGGGCAATGCGCAGCTCGGGCGTAAGCTGCACGGGCCGCTCGCACACATCGCGGCGGTCTTTCTCGTCGCCGTCGCCCACCAACTGGCAACGCGACCGCCAGCACGGGTCGTTAACGCAGCAAGGCAAGGAACCGAGCGTGTGCAGGAACTGATGGCCTGGGTATTGTTCCCAGTGCGCCGGCTCGCGCGCACCGGCCACGACCACGCAGGGCCGCCGCTGCGGAACGGCACGGAGTCCGTTCCCTAGAGAAATCGCCGCCTTCGTAGGCACCGCGGCGGCCAGGTGCATGGCGAACGTCACCGGGCAAAGCACGCCGGCCGCGTGGTGCATGAGCACGACGAAGTCGCGGAGGTTGGTGCGGCCGACAACATCGACAACGCCTTTGAGCCGCGGGTGCCAATGCGCGGCCTCGCCGCACTGCGCGAACTGAATGCGGCCTTGAAAATGATCGACCACGGCCTGGTAGGCGGCCGGATCCCACCACTTGGCCGTGAAGTCGTATTTACCGCCCGCCATCACGATCCAAAAGCCTTCCTTCAAGCCAAGCTCGGCGAACGGCAGCGGCCGGCTTTTTTCTTCGGCCGAAAGATGAACGTCGCCCGCGAACTTCGTGAGCGGTATCGGCACGCCGAGGCGTTGCTCCAGGAACTGGGCGTAGCCATGGATGAAGTGGTAAGGCCGCGAATTGGCCTGGTGAACGAGCGGATAATGGCACTCGAGGGTCTCGACGCCCGGCTCGCCGTTCAGGCGCGTGACGTGCGGGTTGTGTTCCCAAAGCGCGTCGGCCGAGGTGCGGATATCGGTTTGAAACTTGCCGGGGTTCGCCAGGTGCAAATCCCGAACGGCGGCGGTCAGCATCAGCACATCACCAGGACTTTGGAAGCTGTGGAGTATGAGGCGGCGAACCATCGGGCGAGGGTCTTAGATCTTAGTTAGTTGCTTTACTTTCTGCCTTCTGCCTTTTTCCTTTCTCTCTTCTGTCCCCTTGCATACCCTCTGGGTGCTATTCCCTATGCCCTCTTCCCTATGCCCTTCTCTCCCCTCACCTATGCATTCACCGCGCGGACGGACTCCACAAGCTTCGTCGTCGAGACGCCATCGATGCGGCTGGTGACACAAACGCGACCGCCGTAGGCTTCAACGATCTCGCGGCCGACGACTTCTTCGGCGCGGTAGGTACCGCCTTTCACCAGCACGTCCGGCCGAATGGCCTCCAGCAGTCGATGGGGCGTGTCTTCGTCGAAGATGACTACGAAGTCGACGCAGGCAAGCGAAGCCAGCATGGCCGCTCGTTCGGCTTCGCGGACGACGGGGCGAGTCGGCCCTTTCAAGCGCCGCACGCTGGCATCGCTATTGACTGCGACGACGAGCACATCGCCGAGCCGGCGCGCTTCTTCCAGGAGCTGGACATGCCCGGCGTGCAACAGGTCAAAGCAGCCGTTCGTGAAGACAATCGTCGCACCGGTAGTGCGGCGGCGAGCGAGTTCGGGCAGCAGTTCTTCAAGCGTTCGAATCGGCGCCTCATGTGCGCATGCTGCTTCGTGCCGATCAAGCCTGCGAGAAACCGCACTCATCGCCCACCGCCCTTGTATGCCCAAGCGCCCCGCTCACGGCCCCAGTGGTCGGAGCGTTCGCACAGGTCAAAATGCCGCAGACAGCCCTTGAGGGTTGCCCGAATCATCATCAG
>DASSFG010000277.1:0-10840 GCA_035694685.1 Pirellulales bacterium | reverse complement strand
GCGAGTGATCGACGTAAATGGTCACCTTGAAGTCGCTGAAGATCGGCGGCTCGCCTGGGTTGCGGTGCCGAAAGACGCGGACGTCGATGTAGTGATAACCGTTCGTAAGGTTGGCGGTGTTGATAGTCTGGAGATACTCGCCGCTGCCGTCGGCATTGAAGTAGCCTGGACTGTGGACGGTATTGAACTGCTGGAAACCGTAGGCCACGTCGCCGGGATTCGTATCGACAAAGCCGGCGCCGGCCGCGTCGACGCCATTGTCGATCTTGTACAGCGCGTTGTCGCCGTTGGCGTCGGGGTCGGCGAATGCCGGGTTGCCCAGCAGGTTGACGTTGTTGGTGTTGAGCTGAATCTGGAAGCTGTTGCCAGTGACAACGTCGATGGGAGAAAGCTCGGCTGTGCCGTTGGTGGCGGCCGTCGGCGTCCCGCCGGGAATCACGTTGGAGGTGCCGTTGATGGTCAGCGTGCCTTGAGGCGACGCGGGCGCGTAGATGATGTAGCCATCGCCAGTGAAATTGCCGTCGTCGGAGTTGCGCGGCACCTCGAAGGTGACGTTGCCGTATTGGTCGACCTGCAACAGCGGCTTGATGTTGCCGTCTTCATTGGTGGCCGAGTTCGCCGAGAAGCCGGTCAGGTCGACAAGATAGGTGCCGGGCGCGAAGTCGGTGTGTACTGTGCGCGTGTCGTAGCCGCTGTCGGTGCGGTTGCTGAGGCCGACGAGCATCGAGTCGTCGCGCTCGTAGACCAGCACGTTATTGTCGATATAGCGCTGGTCGTAGTTCCCGTCGGGATGGGTGTCGCGGATGTTGACCAGGTTGGTGATCGTATCGCCGTAAAGCCCGCCCAGGGCGTCGCCGCGGCCGTCGGCGGGAAAGCTGCCGTTGGCGCCGAGCCCGTGGCCGTTGAAATAGACGATGGTGTTGCCCGGATGCGTCAGCGTGTAGGCATAAGCCACGTTTTCCAGATACGGCGGGCCGTTATCGGCACTGCTCACAAACGAGACGCCCTCGGAACCGTTGTTGGCGTAGCCGTTCTCGGTGGCCACGCTGGAGTTGACCACGTTGTACCAATTGTTCTGGTAGCCGTTGCCGGTAAGGTTGCCCTGCAAAGCGAAGAACAAGGGGAAGTCGAGCACGTCGCGGTTGCCGCCCACGGTGCTCGGGCCGTTGTCGCTTTTATTGACGTACTGTTGCAGCAGGTCTTTGTTGCCGTCGTAGACTTCGCTGAAGCCGAAGATGGGTTCCTGGCTGCCGTTAAGCAACGTTTGGTTCGACGCGCGAAAGGTAGCCAGGTCGTAGTAATTGAGCACCCACGGCGGCATGTTCTTGGCGGCGTCGATGCGGAACCCGTCGACGCCCATCGTTTGCACCATCCACTGCGTATAGCGCATCAGGTAGCCCAGCGCGTTTTCGGGCTCCGGCGTGCCCGCCATCGGGTCGGCGTTGTTGAACGGGTAAAGGTTGATGTTGTACTGGCCGATGGCCGGGTCGTTGACCGTGATTGGCGTCAGGTTACGGTCGGGATAGAACTGCGCGTTGCTGGCGCTCGGCACGTTCGCCAGCCGCCCGTTGTAGGGCGTGGTTCCGGCCGGCAAGTTCATGGGATTGTTCGGATCGACGGGATTGCGGATGAACTGGTAGTTCTTCTCCTGGGCGATGTCGATCAAACCTGAAAGCCGCATGCCCGTGGTGCTGGTGTCATAGGCGCTGTGAAAATCGCCGTCGATGTCGTTGTAGCCGGCGTAGTTGTTGGAAGGGTTGAGCGTGAGGGCGAAGCCGGGATAGCCGCCCGACGCGGCGAAGCCGGGCGTGCCAAGGTTATCGAAGCCGTCCTGGTTCCACACCAGATCGCTGTAGTAACTGTCACCGGCCTGATGGATGGCATCGATCATGGCCTTCATGCCGGCTTGGGTGCCGTAGCGCGTCGGATCGCCTGGGCTTCCCAGGTCGAAGCGGTTGTAAGCATCGTAGCCGACCGACTGATTTCCCGTATCGGCCCGGCCGGGAGGCGGCGTGAGCACAGCGCCGTAGCCGGCCGCGAAGATGTCGGGCACGCGTTGTTCGATGGTGTTGTATCCTCCCTCGAACCATTGCAGGATGGGCGGCGGAGAGACGTCGAAAACCAGCCGCAGTTCAAGCGCTTGGCGAGTCAGAGTGCGTCGACAACGAGTGCTCTTGCGCGGCATTGTTCGCCGCGCGCCAAAGCGGGTGCGTTTCATAGCAAAAGCTCCGCCAGACTATAGGGTGCACGAAGACGCCGAGGATTATAGTCAGCCGCGCGGCCCGATGCAATTTTCAAGATCCGCGGCCGTTGAAGCTCGGAGCGTGTGTTCGCATTTTTGGTAAGCAGGGGCAGGTTCGCGGAGAAGCCACCGCGGACCAGGCCGCGTCGTTACGGTCGTTTGCCGCAGCCCACATCTGCGTCAATGCGGGCATTCCGCAGCGCGTGATCGATAGGTGGCTGGGGCATTGGAGCGATCGCTCGATGGCCAGCGTCTGCTACAGTCCGGCCGATGACGAGTCGCCACGTTTCATGAAGATGGTTCCGTTTGGAACCAGCAAGCCGGCGGCAGCGAGGTCAATTGCATTCTCTTTTCCAGCGGAGGGCATGGGAATCGAACCCACAACCGGTTTCCCGGCACCACATTTCCAGTGTGGCCGCTAGCCATTCGCTTACCCTCCAAATCTCTGACAGATTTAGGGCCCCTTGAGTTCGCTCATCACGTAGGTGGCGCCCGCTACGACCCCGCCGCAAACGACTCCTCCCAGCATACTCAAGTAAGGGTGCATCATAAAGTAGCGGGTAAACATGTAGAGGCCGAAAACCACGATGATCACGGTGAAGTTGAAGGCCACCAGACAGTTCGTCAACTGTTTTTTTCTCAGCTCCGCGCGCTCTTCGGGAGTGAGGCTGTATTTCGAGACCCGCTGCTTCGGTTTCGCCTCGCTGGGCGAGCGAGCGGAGCTCTGTTCCGCCTGCCTGGTCGCCGCTGTGGAAATCTTGGCCGGCCCGGAGCTCAACTCGGCCTGCGCCGCTTCACGCGAATAATACTTGCCAATCACCTGGTTGATGTCGCCGGGCGTCGCCATCACCAGCCTCACCGGCATGCCAAACCGCAATCGCAGCAAATCCTCGATCTCCGGCGGAAGCAGGTGCGGCGCCATCATCAGCACCCGGCCATCGGCCACCATCAGCGGCACACACGATTGCTGGCGGGCCGTCACCGCCGGTACGTTGGCCACCAGCGATTCGTCGATCTCGACGTCGCCCAGCTCGACAAACGGCAGGCCGATCGACTCGGCGAACACCGGCATCACCTGCTCGGCCGGCGCCGACTTTTGCTGCAAGACCGCGTCGCGCACATCCACACCGATGGTCTTCGACAGCCGGCGGGCCTTTTCGAGCTGCTCGGCGGTGACTACCTTGCGGGCCACGAGCAGCTCCTCGAACGTGCGGGCCTTGGTCGTGCCGGCCGCCGCCGCGCGGCCCAGCGAAGCGTCGTACTCGGTCTTGCGCACGGTGTCGGTCAGGCAGAGCATCGCCTGGCAAAGCTCGTTCAACAGGGCCTGCGATTGCGGACCATACTCGCCCGAGGCGTATTTGCGGACGTGCGCGTTCAGTTTGCGATAGCTGGCGCGGATGACGTTGGCGTCGTCCTCGAACAGCTTGAGGCCCAAGAGCTGGTAGTGCGTCAGCGGCCGGGCCGTTTCCTTAATGCCCAGCCAGTCGCGGTAGACGTCGAGTTGTGTGCTGCTCATTGAGGGGAGCTGCTCCGGGGCGTCGCGCCGACGTGCGGGCCGGCGTATCGAATGCTGCTCATCGGCCTCAAATTACTCTACTACGTAGGAACCCGCCAGGGCCGAATACGAATCGATCTGCTGCTCGTCGAGCCCGCCGCGACGCTCGATCTCGATGGCCGCCTCTTTGCCGCCCGTCTTGTCTCGGGCACGCACCCGCACGCGGCCGTCGGCGCCGTAAGCATAGGTCACCTCGACGGGCGAGCCCTTGGGCAGGTTGGCAGGAAGCTGCGTGATGCTGCAATTGCCAATCAGCGAGCAGGCCGCCGGATCGGGCGCGTCGCCCTCGATGACCTTCACCGTGGCCCGCATCTGGCCCGGCTCGGAAGTGTTGAAGACCTGTTGCTTTTCGACCGGCAACGTCGTGTTGCGCGGAATCATCACGTGGTTGTAGGGTTTGCCGGTTTTGGGATGCTTGACCACCACTCCCAGGCTGTGCGAGTTCACGTCGTCTTGTTTGACGTTCTTCAAGTGTCGCCGGACTTTCTCGGCCAGGTCGCTGCCGCTGCCACGAAACTTGGCTTCCAGAATGGCAGCGTGTATGGCGGCCCCCTGGGCCACCGCCGTATGCGGCGAAAGGCCCTGATAAGGTTTTTTGCCGGTGGCTTGCTCGAGCATCGCAGGTACTTTGGGCATCAACGTCGAGCCGCCGACAAGCACGATCGCGTCCAGGTCGCTGGGCTGGATCTTCGCTTGCTCGATCACCAGCTCCGTCGTGTCGATGGTGCGCTGCAAAAGGTCGGCCGTCATCTGCTCGAACTGCTCGCGCGTGACGGGCACCGAAATGCTCTTCCCCTCGTGGCGGCAGACGATGGTGGTTTGCTGCTTGGCTGAAAGCTCGACCTTGGCCAGATCGCAGTCGTTGCGCAGCACCTGCGAGGTGGACGCCGAATCGCGGGGATCGGAGCCGTGCCGCTTTTTGAACTCGTCGGCCACGTAGTTCAGCAGGCGGTCGTTCCAATCGATGCCGCCGAGATAGACGTCGCCGTCGGTGGCCAAGACCTGAAAGTGCGCCGGCGTGTACTTGACCACCGTTACGTCGAACGTTCCCCCGCCCAGATCGTAGACCAGGGCCATGTGCGGCTTATCGAAGTGGCCGGCGCCCAGTTCGCCGCGTTTCCAGGCGTAGGTCAACGTGGCCGCCGTCGGTTCGTTGATGATGTCAATGACGTTCAATCCGGAGATGCGGCCGGCGTCTTGCGTGGCCTTGCGCCGCGAATCGTTAAAATAATACGGCACGGTGATTACGGCGTTGCCGATGGTTCCGATGCGCTTCTCGGCGTCCTGGCGGAGCTTTTTGAGAATCAGCGCCGAAAGGAACTCGGGCGTAATCTCGTGCCCGTCGAAGGTGCGCTTGTATTCCGTGCTGCCCATGTGCCGCTTGACGCGTTCGACGACGTGCTCGGGGTCTTCCATGGCCGCGCGAGTGCGGCTGGGCCCGACGATGACGTGTCCGCTTTCGGCCAGCAAAATCAGGCTGGGAGTTTCAATTTCTTCTTCTTCGTTGGGCAAGGCGACCGGGTTGCCATCGGCGTCGAGGTGGGCGATGGCGGAGAAAGTGGTGCCGAGGTCGATGCCGACCGTGTGGCCTTCTTTGAATTCCATACGTGCGTTTCCGGGGCTAGGCGTCTCTTTTGCGATTGTCGGTTGCCGCGCAGCGAGAGTCAACTGGCTACTTTGCTTTGTCGATTCAGGGGGTTCTGATTGCCGCAGCCTTCTTGGCGAGGGCATCGGGCAAGGACGTGGCGGCGAATCGCTCGCCGACCGAGACAACCGGAGATACGTTAACCGACCGGCGTGAAAACGCCGCTCGGTTAACGTAATGGCGAGGCTACCGGCCACGAACCCAATTACCCTTGTCAAAAAAGAATTACCCTTGTCAAAAACAAAAGTCGGGTTGTTGAATTTGCCGTTCTAAAGCGTTTCCTTCAAACGGAGTGGGCCAACTCCCTCCCGCCTTGCAAATCTGCCCGCAACCATAAATCTGGGGGGCACAGCCGATTTTTTTGGATTGTCATTCGCCAGCGTCTTTTGCAGCCGGACTCGTGAGAGTTTGGGCTGAGCAACATGGTCGGGACCACGGATTTCACCGATGGGCACGGATAAGGAGAACATTCCTGGCACCTGTTCCAATCCCGGGTCCTGCTTCGCGATCTTTCGTCCCTCATCCCTCATCCCTCATCTTTCATCCTTCATCTCTCATCCTGACCGCGAACTGGCTTGGCGGTTGCGTTTGTTCTCACCAGCGCCGAACCCGGGCAAGCTGAGCCGCGAGCGAGGTCGCCTATTAGCTCAAAAAAGATGCACAAAAACACCGACATGCGTACATTACTGGCATCTAACTGCGATTCCCCACCGGGGAACTACGAGCAATCAAAAAAAGCCGTGTTTGGCCCGTTATTGCAAATTTGCAAACACCGTGCGACCGGGACGCCGGCTTTGCCGTCACTGCTCACCTTTTAGGCAAGCACAAGAATGCGGCGCCAGCTTTGGAGCGTGGCGATTGATCGCCGCTTTGGCTTGCGGGCCGCTTTGGTTTGACGCCTCTGCCGGCAACCAAGAAGCGGCACGACGAAAGAAAGCTCGCTCCGCGACCGATGAAAGCGGCAATCGCCGCACTCCACAGGCCCGGCCCGCACTTTCAACTCCGCGCCCAGCGGCCGAGCATCTTCCCCCGTCTACCAACTACTGTCTACCGTCTACCTGCCCACGTTCTACCGCGCAACTGGCTTGGACGTTTCCGTGTGCGCCGTGCGCCACGACTTGCGTCTCGGCTGCCCCTAACCGCTAACCCCATCCTTCGACGCGGCGAGTTGCACGGTAGAACGTGGGGCACTGCGCGAAACTTCCGCCGTCGCCGTTTGGCGAATCGCGGCTTCTGCGTTCTTTTATCTCTTTGTTGCATCCCGGCGTGGCTCGTGCTAGCATACGCCGCTAATGGTGCATGGTGCGCCAGACGTCATTGCTCCGCAATCGTGGAAGAGCCACGAAGCCGCCCGCAAGCTCTTGGGCCATTACGACGCGTCTCTTGCCAAGCAATTATTTGGCCCCGCGCGCCCCATCTTCGCCAGGCAGAAGAAGACGCGCTCGCGAACGGTCAGCAGCCGACCGCGGTGCTCGACATCGGCCTTTGGGCGAAAGACTACGAAGAGATCGACCTCTTCAATTGGCAGGAAGCCGTCGCGGGCATGGCCTCGATCTGGGATCTTGAGGCGCAGCTCGGCACTGCCGAAGGCAATGTGCGCAACGCCGTCGAGCGTGGTACCGTCCAACCCGACCACACCCTGACGCTCGGCGACCGCGTTTACCACTACTTCAAGCAAGAGCGGCTCGAAGAAGTTCGGCAAACGCTTGGCATTCCAAAAATCGCCGACGACGACGTTAAAGACCGTTTCCTCCGGTATGTTGCCGAGATGGACATCACCACGTCCTACAAGCCGGTCATGCTCTTGGCGTTGCTTGACTGCATCGACGAACGCGGGCAAGCCAAAATCTCCGACGTCGTTGCGAACTTCCGCGACTTCTACGAGCGCCGACAGGTCGTCGGTCTGACGGTCGAGCGGCCGAAATCGGTGATGGCCAAGATTGGCACCCTGGAAAATGCGGAAATCCAAGGCGTCATGCTTAGAATGCCCTTTGAAAAATTTGAGCGCCGCCGCTACCTGGAATACGCCCGCGACCTCGCCTATCTTCGGTTCGTGCCGCGCCTTTGGCGGCAGCTAAGCGCGGACGATCTCGGTAGCCTGCGGTCGATCTGCGGTGAGTCGATCGAAAACTATTATCGGCGGGTTGACCAAGATGCACACAACATCGAGGATCCTGCGTGACGCGCACGCGCTGAGAGGCGCGATCAACCATGCAGCGTCTTTTTTCTCGTCTGCGTTCAGCGATAGGTGATCCGCCGCCTTCGTAGTACGGCCTATGATTCGACAGGTAATGCTTCTCGCTCATCTTGAGACATAAGCCGCGGCCTTTTCAGCTCTTCAATCGTAAGAATTGCGCGGCGGATCGCCCTATAATCGTCCGGAGGGACATCGACATTCTGCTGCGAATCGTCTTGGAACAACAGCCCGTGGGGCGCTTTTGCAGTAGTCAATAAGTCGACGTAACATCCATAATCTATCTTGTACACATCATATCGAACGCCCGGCTCCGCGTTGGTCGAGATATTTCGCTTCAATATGTGCAGGACTCGCTTGTCAAACAGTTCGTCTATGAGAGCGTCTCGCGTGCCACTCTTCAGCAAAAACGCGCGAGCCCGGCGATGTGCAATCACCGTATCAATGATCATAATAACAGATCATTAGCTGCCGGATTTGATGCTACTGCGGGTTGTTTGTCTCTCTCGTACCAGAGGCGAGCCGCGACCCGAACGTTCTCCATTGAAATGCCCGACGCCCCCGCCTGACGCGCCGCGAGCGACAGGATGTTGATTGCGTCGCGTGGCACGCCCTCGCTTGCCCGCACATATTCTTCGAAGACGTCACGACGCGTGAAGGCAAGCGCGACGAACTCATCTGGCGTTATGCTTGGGAGCGGATCGTTGTCGTCGTCCGCAATTGCTACGCGTAGAAAGCCCGGCACGTCGATGATCACTTTCTCCCACCCGGCCTCCCTGGCAGGATAGGGATTTGTTGGCCGAGCGGCTGTTGGGCCGGCTCCAGCTTGATCGAACTCGCATCGTTTGCTCAGGCTTGCAGATTGGGAGGGACCAGCACGGCGTAATTCGCTTTAAGCCAGGCGACGACCTCGTCGCGCAGGTGCCCACTGGTTTTTACCAATTCGGCGGCTTCGTCTTTGCTGATAACTCCCGTTCGTTCATAGATCGATTGGCTGCGCAGCCGCGAGCAGCGCTCGATGTAGTCGGCCGTCTCCGCGAAGCTGCTGCCCAAGGTATATCGCAGTGAGTCGATCGCACGCTTGTGATGACCTTGACCTTTGGGCACGGTGTAGCCCGAAGCTCGAAGCGGAATCATGCAGAGTTGCAACGCGGCGTCGTAAGCGTGTTGGAAACGGCCGTCGGCGCTCAACCCTTTGACCCGCGCATCGGCAAGGTCGCGGTCGACCACCTCAAACAGCCGTTGAATCTCCGCAACGGTCGTCTCAGACTGCTGCAACCAGCCGTTCCGCGACCATTACTCTAAGCTCATCGTCCAAATCCTTTTGTGACGCACCGGCGCGACGCGACATGACGAACAACTTCTCGCGGCGATAAACGTCTAACAAAAATGGGTCGCCCGCTTGGTATTTCCTTCGAAACGCATCGAGGGTGTAAATGGCCGGATTGATGCGCCGCCCCAGCGTGCTTTCGGCCTTCCGCAAGGGCGCGGAGAGATCCTTGAGCGTGACCTCGCCCAGAATCAGCAGATCGATGTCGCTGTCTTGAGTCTGACGGTTGCGGGCGGTCGATCCGAACACAAACGACAACTCGATCGCTCCCACCACGGGCCTGAGCGAATCCGCCAAGACCGTCTCCAGCCGTAGCCCACCGCGGACCGCGCGCGCGTTCGCCAGCTCCCGCAAACTCTCCAAGGCGTGCGGGCACGGCTCTGCCACATTCATGAGAATGTGCTCGATCTTCTCTACAAGGCGAACGTCCCAAGCTACGCTTTCATCCGCCATCGCACTGGCCAGCCCCTGGGCAGCCAGTTGCTGGAGAATCGCGGGCTTCGGCAAGTTGAGCCATAACTTGAAGAGGTCCGTGACCTGTTCGTTCTTACCGAGCTGCGGCCGCAGCGCCCAACCGCAGGACTGCCGCAAGGTAACAGGTTCCTTGGCCCCGGCAGCGCAACGCAGCAGTTCGCCAGTGATGTCTTCGGCGGTCAATGCGACCGCGGAGAGTCCGGCGGCCGCGCCACAGCGAACCGTCTTCGCCCCGCGCCCCGTAAGAATCGTGCGCAGCTTCTTGGCCACCTGCTCGTCGCCGGCCGCGGCACGGACCAGCCCCGCAGCGCATGCTGCGCGTACTTCGTTGTCACGATCTCGTTCGAGTATCCGCAGCAAAAAACGCTTACTGCCGGGACGCTCACCTGCGGCCGACGCCATGGCCGAGGCCGCCAGCGCTCGCAACGAAGCCGGCGGGTTCGTCGCCGCAAGGATTTTCCGCAAGCGCATGGCCGCGCGGCGATCAGTGCCTACGCGCCCGCCGAGTTCGCATACGAGCATCTGGCGGAGCTGAAGGTCCTGTCGATCGTCATCCAGAATCGAACAGGCACTCTTGTACCACTTGTCTGGCTCGCTTAACAACAGGTCGATGTTGAGCAGGGGCGTGATCACTTTCGCTCCGTCCAACTCTAAAGAGACAATCCGCCCGGCTTCCAAATCGACCTCTGGAAAGAGATTGTGCTGCGCCTGTTCCAACGCGTCGGGCAGGGTAACGTTGTGATGGAGGCACGCGTAATCGTCGCGGGGCAAGCTCGATTTCGCCGTATCGAGGATGGCGGCCATCGTCGCTTTCGCGCTCGCTTCCAGACGAGTTCCTTCGAGCCCTTCAAGAACGTCCATCGCCTCGAACGTGATACCGAGCCATTTGGAGCGTCCCAGCTCGACCAGCGAGTCGAAAATTGACGAGATGAGACGGCGATCCGCGATCGTCGTCCCATCCGACAAACATTTCAAGGATAGCAACGGCCCGCGCTTGAGAAATCGCCCGACGGGATCAGGATCGTCGAGGATTCCGCGGATCAGCGATTCGGCAAGCGCCGGCGTAAGCTGTGCCGCGAGCAAGCGTACAACTTCGCACCATTCGGGATGGTAAGAATAGCCGCGGATGAAATCGGTTGTGTCGCGCGCAGGCGATCCGTCCGCTTCATCATTCACGCCCAGGGAAGCGAAATACTCCTGCAGTGTGCGGTGTGAGAATCCAAACGAATCGAGGCCGCGCTCTTCAATCAGTCCGGTGCGCTCAGCCAGATAGCGGATGATCCGGTCGCAGGCGTCGCTCGCCTCGTCGGGCGTGAAACCCAGCTTATCCCGCATATACTCGCGGATACGGTCCGCGAGCCACCAGCGCGGAGCCAACGTGCGGCCGGCCTTTTGCATGC
>DASSFG010000276.1:0-17666 GCA_035694685.1 Pirellulales bacterium | reverse complement strand
GAGCTCGACTTTCTGGAGCAGCCGTTGACCGACGTCATGGATTACTTGAAACAGCGGCACGGCATTGAAATTCAGCTCGATACCAAAGGCATGATCGAGGGGGGCATGGGCACCGACACCCCCATCACCCGCAGCGTCAAGGGCATCTCGCTCCGCTCGGCCTTGAAGCTGATGCTGGGCGAGCTCGACTTGACCTACGTGCTGCGCAACGAAGTGCTCTTGATCACGACGAAGTCGCAGGCTGACAACATGCTCAGCACGCGCGTCTATCCCGTGGCCGACCTGGTGATACCCATCGCACCCACGCGCAGCCTCGGCGGCATGGGTGGCCTCACGGGAACCAGCGGCGGCGGAATGGGGATGGGCGGAATGGGTATGGGAATGGGCGGGATGGGTATGGGCGGCATGCCGGGCATGGGTGGCGGAATGGGAATGGGCGGAGGTGGCGCTTTTTAGCCACCAGTTTCTAGCCACCGGTTTCTAGTAGCAACCCAGGCCCGGCTGCTCGATAAGCCCGCAGCTTATTTGTTGTCGTCGGCGCCAGGCTCGGTTCCGTCGGTCGCGTTGGCGCCCGGCGCAGCGGGCTCGTTGCCGTCGGCGGGAGCGCCGTTGTCACGGTCGGCCGGCTTTACCGTCGTTTCTTTGTCGACCGACGTTTCGACCTTGGCGCCGGTCGCATCGTCGGTCTCGGTATGCTCTCCTTCTTCCTTAATGGTCGTCTTGCCGGTGTCCTGATCGGTGTTCACCGTTCGTTGGACGCTGTCCTTCTTTTTAGCCGTGTCGTTGCAACCTGTCAAAAAAAGACCCAAACTGAGCATTAACGTTCCAGCAGCAAAGTTTCTCATCGCTCTCTTGCCTTTCTTCATGCAAATACGGTTATGCCCTCATGGGATGTGGGATGAGGCAAAGATCGTGCCGATGCGTCGTCTGCTCGCTCGGCACAGGCGAGCGGCACGCGTCAGCGTGCCGGTAGTTCCTGAACTCAAAAGTCGATTGGCGCTCCAACACCGCGTCGGTTCGCAAACACTACCGGGAGGCTCACGCCTCCCGCTCGCCAGAGGCGAGCGGCACACGTCAGTGTGCCGGTAGTTGCTGAACTCAAAAGTCGCTTAGCGATGCAACGCCGCCTCGGTTCGCAAACACTACCGGGAGGCTGACGCCTCCCGCTCGCCACAGGCGAGCGTCTCTGTAGAATGGTGCTTTGGTTAAGTGGCCAACCTATTTGAGGAAATCGCCCGGCACGGCTTCGCCGCAGGCGCGAGTGCCCAGATGCTGGAAAATCAGGTCTTCGCTGGTGTATCCGTCGGGGCCGTCCATGGAAATGCTCTGGACGAAATGCACCGAGCCGTCGGCGAACACGAAGTTCGAGCCTTGCGGGTGCATGCTCGAAAAGTCGTCCATGCCCGCGCTGCCATCGTCGTCGATTTCGGCATTATTCAGATGAGCGTGTGACAAGACGAGGGCCGCGGCGGGATAGGTCATGCCCGGCACTTCCGGCTGGCAGGTGTTGTATTCGCCGCGCGTTAGTACGCCACGATTCACCGCGCCGGCCCAGATACCTTGCGCCTTGGCAAAGGGTTTCTCCCCGACCAAGATCGTGAACGTCGTACCGTCGAGGATGTCGGCAAACCGAATCCCGCTATTGCGGTAGAAGACGCCGTTGCCGGTGAAATCAGCAACGCCGGATTCGTCGCTGCCGACGCACGCCGCGTAGCTCATTGGCGCCGCCGACGTCAGCACGTTGCCCGACGCATCCGGCACGGAATAGGGTGTCTGCGGCAGAATGTCTGAGGGGCAGAGATAGGGCGCCAGGCTGGTCTGTATACCGCGAGCGTTGGCGGGATGTTCGATGGGCAGGTTGAAGTCCAACGCCTGATAAACGGTCGCTTGCTCCATATATGGCAGGAGGAACGCGGCCCAACTCCAGCCGGGCGACGTGTCGGTCGCCCCATCGAGATAGGCCATTGCAGCGCAATAGCCGGGCGGAAAGCTCCGCGCCGCATCAGCATAGCTGGAGCAAGCGATGCCGATCTGTTTGAGGTTGTTGGCGCATTGCGCTCGACGAGCACTTTCGCGGGCCGCTTGCACGGCCGGCAGCAGCAGGCCGACTAACAGGCCGATAACGGCGATTACCACTAGCAGTTCAACCAGCGTAAATGCAGAGCGCGAGCGCATGCAAACCTCCAGCAATTCAAAGTGCCACAAGGAGCAAGTAAGAGCGTGGCTGGCTGGCGGAGTCAGGAAGCGGGGGCCTGACGTCCGGCTGGCGGGCTTCGCGGCGGGAGAAGCCTCTAAATGAGACTTCGTATCAACAATGCCACTATCATATCGGCAGCTATCTGTGAAAGTCAAGCAGGTACGGCGCAGAATTATTGACACGAAGTCTCAATAAGGATATTATCGTGACTGTGAACACGGATAACAGCACCCCCGACCGCCTAGATCAAAGCAGGAGCGCTCTGACAAACCAAGCTGCTCCGCATCGGATCCGTTCTGAGGAGCTCTTCCAGGGCCAGATCGAAGTGCTCATTTCCCACGGCACCGAGACGTATCGCCTGCGTCGCACGCGCAACGGCAAGCTGATCTTACAGAAGTGAACCTCGTCGGCCCTGTCCTACGAGCGCAGACCACGCTGGCGAATTTGATCGAAGGTGACGGCCACGATGATGATGCCGCCCAGCGCGATGTCTTGGTAAGGATTGCCCCAGCCCATCTGGCTGCAACCGCTGCGAATCGTTTCCGTCATCGCGGCACCGGCCAACGTGCCCAGCACCGAGCCACGTCCGCCGTTCAGGCTGCCGCCGCCGATGACCACGGCCGCAATGATGCTCAATTCCATGCCGCTGCCCGACGTGGGATTTCCTACCGAAAGTCTTGAGAACTGGTAGAGGCCGGCAATGCCGACGAACAACCCTCCCAGCGTATAGACGGCGACTTTCATCAGCCAAACGTTGATGCCGCACAGTCGGGCGGTGGATTCATTCGAGCCGAGCGCAAACACGTAGCGGCCGAAGATGGTGTATCGCAACACCAGGGCCAAGGCGGCCGCCAGCGCAAAGGCCAACCACACACCACTGGCGAAGTTGGGCAGCACGTTGGGTATCAACCAGGCAGGCTTGGGTTGCGAGGTGACGAGCCCATGATTGCTCAGCCAGACCGGAATCTGTGCCAGGGGAACTTGAATCGTCATTTCACTGGATGCGAGCTTCGCTACACCTAAATAAATGCGCATGGTGCCAAGCGTCACGATAAACGGAATCACGCGCAGGCCAGCGATCAGCGAGCCGTTGATCAAGCCGCTCAATGCGCCCGTGCCGATGCCCGCTGCGATCGCCAGTGCGGGAGCGGCCCCTTCTCGCAGGCACCACGCCAGTACGGTCGCCGAAAGCGCCAGAGCGGTGCCCGCCGAGAGGTCGATGCCGCCGGCGATGATGATGACGGTCATCCCCAGCGCGGCGACTGCCACGGGCGAAGCCTGCACGGAGATGGCGTGCAAGTTTCGCAAGGTGAAAAATGCCGACCGCTCGCCGTGTTTCCAACGATCGAGACCGGCGAACAAGGCGATCACCAACAGCAATGCCAACAACGGTCCCAAGGTGCCCGACAACCAGGAAGCGGCCGCCCAGAACCTTGGCGTGCGAGCGGAAGAGGTCAGGCGTGAGTCGGTTGTGGACATCGGCAGGGAGGATCTTGTCGCGGAAGTGGCCGGCACCTATTGTGGTCGCAAGGGTCCTTTATCTCAAGCGAAGCGCACCATGCAGATTTGCCACCTAGCTCTGACGTTGTTCACGTCCATCGTTGTCTTGCTGGCGTCGGTTGCCGCGGACGACGCGAAATCCCGCCGCGACCTTGTTTTTGCCGACTTTGAAGGCGACGACTACGGTGGTTGGGAAGCGACCGGCAAGGCGTTTGGCACTTCGCCAGCTCAGGGAACGCTGCCCGGACAAATGCCGGTCAGCGGCTTTCTCGGCAAGGGTCTGGTGAACAGCTTTTTGGGTGGCGACGGGCCGACCGGCAAGCTCACTTCGCCCGAGTTCGAGGTCGAGCGTAAGTATATCCGTTTTCTCATCGGCGGCGGGGGCTACGAACGGCAGACGTGCTTGAATCTGCTGATCGACGGGAAGGTAGTCCGCTCGGCCACCGGGCCCAACACCGTGTCCGGCGGCAGTGAGCAGCTCGAACCTGCCGCGTGGGACGTTCACGACCTCGTCGGCCGCACCGCTCGCCTGGAAATAGTCGACGAAGCCAGCGGTGGTTGGGGGCACCTCAACGTCGACCACATCGTGTTTACCGATGCGCGACCGGTCGGCACCGTGCGGCAGGCCGTTCGCGAACTGGTCGTCGACAGCCCCTTTTTACTGTTTCCCGTCCGCAACGGCGCGGCAAAGCGCCAGGTGACCGTCAGCGTCGATGGCCAGATTGAACGACAGTTCGAGATCGAGCTGGCCGACGGCGACGCCGACTGGCTTGCTCCGCTCGATGTCGTGGCCTGGGCCGGCAAGACGATTGCCGTCAAAGTCGATAAGCTGCCGGAGGACTCACGGGCACTGGCCTCGATCCGGCAATCTGATAAAGCAGCCGAATCCAGCGTGCTCTACCGTGAGCGGCTGCGTCCGCAGTTGCACTTCTCGGCGCGACGAGGTTGGCTGAACGATCCAAATGGGCTGGTCTTTTATCAGGGCCGATACCACCTGTTCTTTCAGCACAATCCTTACGGCTGGAGCTGGGGCAACATGCACTGGGGCCACGCCGTGGCCGCTGACCTCTTTCATTGGCAGGAGCTCGGCGAGGCCCTGTATCCCGACCGCTTTGGTCCGATGTTTTCGGGCAGCGCCGTCGTCGATTGGCAAAACACCAGCGGCTTCGGTCACGAAGGGCAGCCGCCGCTTGTACTGCTTTACACCGCGGCCGGCCAACCCACCGTGCAATGCCTGGCTTACAGCAACGACGGAGGTAAGACGTTCAAGAAATTTGGCGAAAATCCCATCGTCGAGCAAATCACGTCCGGCAACCGCGATCCCAAGGTGATCTGGCACGAGCCCAGCCGCCGCTGGGTGATGGCGTTGTACGTCGAACGCGACAAGAAACACACGATTCACTTTCTGACCTCGCCGGACCTGAAGCAATGGACTGTGACCAGCTACATCGAGGGCTTTTACGAATGCCCCGATCTGTTTGAGCTGCCGCTCGACGGCGAGACGACAAAAACGAAATGGGTGCTGACGGGCGCCAGCAGCGAATATCAGGTGGGCAGCTTCGACGGCCGGCGATTTGTGCCCGAAACGGAGAAACTGCCGGGCCATCGCGGCCGGGGGTTCTACGCGGCGCAGACGTTCAGCGATGTTCCCGCCAGCGACGGCCGCCGCATTCAGATCGGCTGGCTGCAAGCCGCCTCGCCGGACATGGCGTTTAACCAATGTATGTCGCTGCCACTCGCGCTTTCGCTGAAGACCACCTCCGACGGCCCGCGGTTGAGCTGGTCGCCGGTTGCCGAGTTGACCCAGCTCCGCGGCCGGAAACATGCTCGTTCGGATTTGGCTTTGGAGTCGGGCAAGGCGACGCCGATTGACGGTATCCAAGCGGACTTGCTCGACATCGAGCTGGAGATTGAGCCAGCGCAAGCGCAGGAGATCGCGCTCGACGTGCGCGGCGTACCGATCGTTTACGACACGGCCAAACAAGAGCTGGCCGTTAATGGTCACCGCGCGCCGGCGCCGCTCCGGGCAGGCGTCGTTGGGCTACGCATTGTAGTCGATCGCACGAGCTTGGAGGTATTTGCCAGCGACGGGCTGACCTATTTGCCTATGCCCGTCATTCCGCCAGCCGACAACCGAACGTTCTCCATCACGGCCAAGGGCGATGGCGCCCGGCTGCGAGCATGCACGATCTACGAGATGCGCTCGATCTGGCCATAAGCCTCACCGAGTCGAAACAAGGCACTCGCGGCCCGATTCGCTCGGAGAAGCTCGGCACCTAGTGCTCTGTCATTTGTTGATGATGGATCGTATGCGGTGGCTGGGGCAAAGCCGCGTCTCTAACGCGCAACCGCGCGCATTCCGCTCCGTCGCGGCGATGCCCCGGTAGTGCGACCACCGGGGCATCGCTGGCCGGCAGGGCGTTTTGGCAGGAGCGATGTCTGCCCCGGCCAGCTTCTGCCCCAGCCACCGCGTTGACCCATCACAGCAAGGCTGACAGAGCACTAGGCCGGCCCTCGGAAAATTGTCCGACGTCAACGGAACCGCTCGCGGACCCAACCGCGAAAGGAATTGATCCAGGCCGATTCGTCGAGCGCCAGCATGGGATCGAGGAATTCCTCCAAGTCTTTGACTCGCAGCATCGGCAAATTGAAGCTCGTTTCGCACGGCGCGTATTGGCCCTCGTCGAGCCGCAGGGCCTGTAACTCGCCGTCTTCCCAGTGCCAGACTTCCGGCACGCCCAGTGCGGCGTAGATCGCCATCTTGTTCACGTCGCCGTGGGTAAAAACGACTTCCAGGGCCAAGTCGGGCGGAGGATCTTCGGCAAGGTCCACTTCAGGGCGGCTGGAAACGCGGCCGTGGCTGTGGATGTAGTAGCACTCGTCGGCTTCGAGTCCTTTGTCGATATCGCGTCGCTTCCAGGTGGTGGCGCTGAAACTGCGGCGCGGAATATTCAACTCCGCAGTGAAGGCTTCGATCAGTTGGCCGATCAGCTTCTTCACGTTTTCGTGCCTGTTCGAATTGACCATCATTTCAAGCGTACCTCGATCGTAGGTCATCCTTACGTGGCAGTTCGCTTCGATGTCGCGTAGCCTCTCGTAGACTTCCCACGGCACGCCGCGCAGCGTGAATCGAGCTTCCGTTGCCAGTTGTTCGACTGTGGCCATCGTTCAAAGCTCCTGTCGTCAAAGCGAAAAACAACGAGGTTGCGTTCTGACGTCGGGCGAACCCGAGGTACAGCTCTATGGATTTACTACGACTTGGCTGGCCGGCCCGCGAAACAAGACGTCAAGCCGGTTCAAAACGTCGCGGCCTACAATACGTTCCTTGCCAAAGAAGTCTGCTTGTACTCGGCAAGGGTACTCGCGGCCGTCCAGAAACGCCCAAATATGGAAGGTCAGCGTTGCCGCCGAAGTACCTGCGACTCCACTAATCAAGCCTTGCAGGCCCAAAGCTGGTGTCAACTGCAGATGTTGGCAATCCGCCCAGGGGAGCACGCTTGCATCGGCGCCGGTATCGGGAATGACGCGATCCAGAACCGCGCCGCGAGCGCCGCTCGTCTGCCGAAACTCCAGGCAGAATAGCGGCAATGCTTCTCCGCGGTAGGACGTGTCGTAGGCGAATGTCGCGCGGCGAACGCGACACGGCTCCTCTTCGTGCCCCACACAAATCACGAATGGATGCCGTCCCGACGCTTCGGCCGCGTGCAGCACAGTCACCGGACTGGCGCCAGCGGCAATCACCTGGCCGTCGGCAAAACCGATCCATTGGTCTTGATACTGTTTCAAAAGCTGGTCACGGGCTACCCAGTACTCCAACTCGTTTTTGCGCCGATCAGGATGTAGTTGCCGGGCGATCTCCGGTGGCAACTGGTCAGCGATGGGCTTCATTCGAGGTCATCTCCTAGGCTACAAGCAGTTTGGCTCACAATACCAATCAATTATAGCTGATCAAGTCCGCGTCGCATCATGCACGATCGACGCAATAACCTTCACCCGCAGAGAGAACGAAGACCTTCTGCCGCGACAGACAACCACCAACCGCCAACCACTATCCTCCCTCCTCCAAGACCTCGCGGAGCTTCTGCAGTGCCCGCAGTGCCCGCATTTTGACCGCGCTTTCCTTGATGCCCAACGCGCCGGCGGTTTCCGCCACCGAAAGGTCTTCTAGGTGCCTGAGCACGAGCACTTCGCGCTCGTCGGGCGAAAGCCGGTCGAGTGCGGCCCGCACGCGGGTCCGCAACTCGTCGCGCACCATGCCCGCGCGCGGGTCGCCGGCCACATCGACGAGCCGGCTGGCCAGTTCGGCGACTGACTCATCGGGCAAGCTCAGCACGCTGCGTTCCTCGCGCGACACGCTGCGGCGTTTGGCATACAGGTGTGCCCGTTGCATGTCGATCAGCCGCTCGAACGTCAGCGACCGCAGCCAGACGTAAAACGACACGTTCTGTTGTCTGAAAAACTCGCCCAAACGTTGCGAAGCCACGATCATCGACTCCTGAATCACGTCCGACGGATCGAGCCGTGCCTTGAGCCTTTTATCCATCCTTAGCGCCAGCATGCTTTTCAGCCGTTCTCTCTGCCTCGCGATCGCCTCGATTCCCGCGCGTTCGTCGCCCGTCTTGGCCCTTGCCAGCAGTTCTTCCGTATCGGGTTCTTGCGATCGAGGCACTGGAGGGTTCAGGGTTCAGGAAGTCCAAAGTCCTAGTCCAAAGTCCACGCCAGCGTCATTTTGCATTTTGCATTTTGCATTTTGCATTTTGACTTGCCCGTAGTCCGTTGGCATCTTTGGAGTGCGGCGATTCATCGCCGCTTTTTCATTAACGGAGGATGGCCTTCCCAGGCCGTCGTGACGGGTTCCCGGCACGCCGGGATTCTCAGGCCGTTCCCTTTAAACACTTATGGCCGGGCCTAATTGGGTGCTTTTCCCAAGGCGGCGGTCGACACGTCGCCGACTACCTTACGGATCAGCTCCCAGCTCTCGCGATGGTACGTCTCGGGGATCTCCAACTTCTGGCCCGTGCTAAATCGCTTTCGGCCAGCGGACTTCTCTTCGTAGATGGCGTTGGCGACACCGCGGTTACGTACCAGGACGTCGCGTGACGCCTTGATTTCAGCCAAACGCTCGATTTCGTCGTCCGTGGGGCAGCCGAGCTTGACGACCTGCCCCATTTCGGCGAACCAATCACGCACGTTTCGGTACTTGATCTCATTCAGCTCCCGGTTGACGATGGCCAATTTTACTTCATCGAGATCCGCCGCGCCCAGCACGATGGACGCTGGTATCTGTTTCCGCCCCAGTCGTTGCGGATATGCGAGCAACCAGCACTGCAGAATGCCGAACGTGAAATCCTCAAACAGCGAGACGAATTGCTGAAAGGTCGCTCCTGCCAGATAATCGGCAACGTAAAGCTGCGCCTTTTGCGGGAGATCCTGCTCCGTGGTGCGATTGCCGGTTGCTGCATTGAAGGCGCTGAATCGCCCGCGCCGCGAGACCATGCCTTGCACGATGCGCCAGGCGCGCTTCGTGTTAGCGTAATAATCATGGACCGCAGCCAATTCCGCGAGGACCGAATCCCGATGCTTTTGAACGGCGGCGGCGAGCGACAAGGACGTGTTCCCGAGCGTTAGGCGGCTTCGTCCAGGAGCTTTTGCACCCGCTTCGGGTCGACGTCGCGGCTGAAATTGATGAACGCGACGTCGGGTTCGCCATCGAACGAGATGTACTCTTCGTCGACCCAGTAGTAAATGTGGTGTTCGTCCAGAATTCGCCTGATGGCATCGAGCTGGCTGGCGGGCGCCATAATCAGCCCTGGAGCTGCCTGGTCGCCGATCACGTGCAGCGATGCATTGGTGGAACGGTCGATCATCGTTTTGTGCTCCGCATTCTCTCGGCAATAAAGTATATCTGAGCCGACCGGCCTTGACCATCCGGGTATCGGGTTCTTGCGATCGAGGCATTTGGGAGGGTTCAGGGTTCAGCAAGTCCAAAGTCCAAAGTCCGCCCCAGCGTCATTTTGCAATTTGACTTACCCGCACCCATTACAACCGCCAGCCCGTTCCCAGCGCCGGGGCACCATCAACCATTCTCGCCGTGATTTCCTTCCACTTCGATTGCGACATCAACCTGCAAACCCAAGGGTGCTCGGAACCCTTCGGGCATGTCGATCAGCACCTGCAAAAAGTCCAGGTCTTTTCTTTCGGTGGCAGAACGCGAAAAGACGGTCTTGCCGCCCATTAACCGCTTCAAAAGGACAATCCGCCCGGTGAATCGCTTGTCTCCCAGGCCCCGGCCGTAGATCACCGCTTCTTGCCCGATTCGCAGCAAGTGGACGTAGCGCTCGTCGATCTCCGCCCGCACGCGCAGCCGCGAGTCGTCGGCGAAGATCAACACCGGACCGCCTTGCGCGTCGCGCGAGGCCTCACCTTCACGACGAAGAATTTCAAGCACCGTTCCGTCACTCGGCGCATACAATACGGTTTCGTCCAGATGGGCGCGGGCCGCGGTCAGCCTGGCCTCGGCTTGCGCCACCTTGGCGTCGGCAACGGCCCGATCGACGGGCCGCACGTACTCTTGCACGTGCGATAGCTCCGCTTGCGCTTGCTCAAGGGCGGCCTCGGCCTGCAGCAGGTCGGTTTCCGCCCGATCGCGCTCGGCCTCGGCCAACGACTTGGTTTTGTGCAGTGTTCGCAGTCGTTCGGCGTGTTTTCGCGCATGCCGCACGCGCTCGTCCAAAAGTTTCACCTTGCTCTTGGCCGCCGCGATTTGGTGCGCATCGACGCCCGCCAGCACCTGCTCACGCTCGGCCCCGGCCGCCGCCTGGTCTTGCTCCGCGATGGCCAGCGCCGCGGCCTCTGCTTGATTGGCCAGCGACATCAACGCCTCGCCGCTTGATACGCGCTGGCCCACATCGACAGGACACCTGTCAATAACGCCATCCACCTTGAACACCAGGCGGCGCACCTCGGATACCGGTTCGACGTATCCCAGGCCCTGGATCGTGCGCTCTTCGAGCAAGGGCCGCTCGCTGGAGCTATCTGGATGGGCCTCGCCGCCGGCGCGAGCGCTTGGCGCCACGATGCCCAGCGGCCAAACCAGCGACGCCAGGCCCAACCCCACCACCAACAGCACGACGAGGTATTTCATGGCCTGGCGCCTCGGCTACGATTCTTTGACGAGATTGCCTGCCACGATACGACCGTTTTCAATGTGCAGCTCGCGCTCGAACAGCCGGGCAAGCCGCGCATCGTGGGTGACGGTAATCAACAGCGCCCCGGCAGAGCGGGCTTCTTCGATCAGCAGCTTGACCGCCTCCTCGCCGTGTCGCCAGTCGAGAGCGGCGGTCGGCTCGTCGGCCAGCACGATTTTGGGGCCGTGCAACAGCGCCCGCGCCACGGCGAACCGCTGCCGTTGCCCGCCGCTTACTTCATGCGGACGACGGCGGCGCAGCCGGCCGATGTCGAGCCGTTCCAGGAGACGGTCGATGCGGTCTTTCAGCTCGTGCCGAGAGAGACCGACGTTGTCGCCGATGACGAGCAGATTGTCTTCCAACGAAAGAAAAGGCAAAAGCTGTGCATGTTGAAACACGAAGCCGATGGCCTTGCGGCGAAGGGCCGTGAGCTTGTGTCGCGGCGCCGCGTGTACCGCCTCGCCGCACACGTAAAGCTCGCCGCGCGTCGGGGTGAGCAAGCAGCCCAAGATGGAAAGCAAGGTCGTTTTGCCCGATCCCGACGGCCCCATCAAAACGCACGTTTCGCCGGCCTCAAACTCCAGGCTGACATCCGCCAGGGCCGTCTCGGCCATGTCGCCGCGGCCGTAGACGTGCGTCAGGTTTTGGCAGTAGAGCGGGCTCATCGAAACACCGTCACGGGGTCAATGCTCCAGACGGTTTTCAGCGACAACAGCGCGCCGAACAGGCTTGTCAGGAACGAAAGCCCCAGCACCACGAGATACATCTGCCAGACCATTTCCAAGGGAATCGGCGTTCGCTCGGTAATCCGCGAAGCGGCGACGAACGCCGCGCTGCCCAATGCGGCGGCCAGTGCGCTGAGTAGCGCCGCCTGCACCACCACGCAGGTGAGCAGTTGCGCGCGGCTGAAGCCGACGGCCAGCAGCGTGGCGTAGTTGGACAGATGATCGTTCGTGACGCCGTACAGCGTCTGGCTGCCGACCAGCGACGAAACGAGCATGCCGAGCAGCGCGGTGAGGATGACGGTGATGCCCATGCCGGTTTCCAACAGCCAGTAGGTCACGCTGCGCCAGGCGAACTCGTCGCTCGTGAGTGCTTCGATGTTCGGCACCTCCCGTCGGATGGCCTCCGCAAGGTCTTCGGGCCTGACACCCGGCCGGCAGCGCGCGATGACGTAGGTAATTTCGTCGTCGTGATACCGCTTGTCATAGTGCAGGGCCGAGCGCACCGACGTGAACACGAAGGGGGCCGCGGTAAAGGTGCGCACGCCGCGCGACAAGCCGCGGACCGTGGCCCGTCCGCCAAGTAGTTCCACCTCATCGCCCACGCGGCTCACGCCCAGCGCCGGCGCGAAGACTTCGTCAACGATCACGCTGTCGCGCCGCTGCAACTCGGCTGCGCGGCCTATGGCCATCGCCCACGGCGCGCCAACCGAGGAATAGTCGATGCCGACGACCTCGACGTTGGTGCGCCGTCCATCGGGGCGTTGCCAATCGCTCCAGGCCATCACCATCGACTCGGCCCAAGCGACGCCCTTCACCGACCGCACCTGGTAAATCCGCCGGCGTGGGATCGCCGTGCCGTAGTCGAAGGCCGGGGTCTGCTGAGCCATCACCCACACGTCCACCTGGGCGTGAACGATGATTGCGGAGATCGTGTTGACCCAACCCACCAGTAGGCCCACCTGCGCGATACTTACGAAGAACAGTGTGGCCATGCCGAGTACGGTGGCGATGAATCGCGTCGGTTTATGCCACAGCATTTGGATTGCAATGGAAAGCATCGGTCGCCTACCGGCAAAGGCCAAGTTTTCGCCCGGATCCTATGAGGATCGCCAGTGCCTGGTCGATCTCGTCGTCGGTGTGATTGGCCATCACGGTCAGCCGCAATCGCGGCGCGTTCATCGGCACCGCGGGATAGACGATCGGCACGACGAACAAGCCCGCCTCGCGGCAGCGGGCGGTCATCTCAAACGCCTTTTCGTCCGTCTGGCAGAGCAGCGGCACGATGGCCGACTGCGTTTCGGCCAAGCGAAATCCTATCTCGCGCAACCCGCCGGCCAGCCGCAGCGCGTTGTGTTGCAAGCGGGCCACACGCTCCGGCTCCCGTTCGAGAACTTCCAGTGCTTTCAAAGCGGCGGCGACTTGCGGCGGCCCAAGCGAGGTGCTGAACACGTAGCCACGCGCATGGTGGCGCAGGTAATCGACGATCACCTGCTTGCCGGCGATGAAGCCGCCCAGGCTGGCAAGCGACTTCGACGTGTTGCCCATTTTCAGGTCGATGGCGTCGGCCGGCAGGTTGAAATGCTCTTGCACGCCGCGGCCGGTTTTGCCCAGCACTCCCAGGCTATGCGCCTCGTCGACCATCAATAGCGCGTCGTAACGGCGGCAGAGATCGACAATCTCCGGCAGCGGCGCGACGTCGCCTTCCATGCTGTATACGCCGTCAACCGCGACCAATCGCCGGCCGCCGCGCGCCTGACGCAAGAGTTTTTCCAGGCCCTCGACGTCGTTGTGCGAAAACACCTGGAAGTTTGCCCCAGACAGCTTGCAGCCATCCACAAGGCTGGCATGGTTATATTCGTCGGCCAATATCCAGTCGCCTGTACCGACGACTGCCGGAATGGTGGCCACGTTGGCGGAATAACCGCTGCTGAAAAGCAGCGCGTCGTCGGCCCGCATAAAGCGCGCGAGCCGCTGTTCCAACTCGCGGTGCACGCTTGTCGTACCTGCAATTAATCGCGCTCCATGGCAGCCGCTGCCAAACTGTTCGATTGCCTGTTCGGCGGCCGCATTCACTTCTTCGTTGCCGACGAGTCCGGTATAGGCGAATGACGCCAACATCAGCATTTTCTTAGTGCCGATTTTCACGTAAGGACCGTCAATGGCCTCGTAAGCCGCGTCGTAAAAGTAGCGTCCATGACGTTTTAAATTATCAGCAGCTCGGTTCCTTGCACGAAACTCAAGTAAGTCGTCCTTTCGCGCCTTGCCATTGGCATGCGATTTTCCTTCGCGACCGTCCGATGCCGCATTTGCAACATGCGATAAGCGAACTGACCGGGCATCGCCGCGGGGCGCGATCGCGGCATCCCGATTGCGATACTCAATTAGCGGCGCAGCTTTCGCGAGGTATTCCGCGAGCCGTGCAATGGTCGGAAATTCATAGAGAAGATCAGGCGTTATTCTGGCGCCGACTGCCGTCTGGATTTCGATGGCAATTGATGAAGCATCGACTGAATCGATGCCGAACGTGGTTAGCTCCTGGTTATCGTCAATACTCGAAATCGTGGAATCCACGTGCCTTCGCAGCCAGTCCAGCAACGTCTCGCCCAGCTTCTGGCGCAAACCGTCATCGCCGCCGGCGTGCCGGAACGGTGTCACCGTCACCGGCCGTGGAAGCGAGGTGTGATCGGCCGTCACGGACGCGGGCGTGAACTGCGGAATCGCACTCTCAGGCGGATTTCGTCGAAGATACGCATCAAGCCGGTGCTCTTCGCCGGGAAGTTGTTGCTCCACGTCGCCAATCCAGTTCTCGTATTGCTGGATGCGGTTACGCAGATACTCGGGCGTGCAATGGGTTGTGCGGCGAACATCGGCCCGCGCCGCCTCGAGCAAAGCGGCAAACCGTTCTTCGGCCCAGCGGCAGGCCGCCGCGTCGAAGGCGGCCCGAGCTTGTTGCTGCTCCGCCGCGGCCCAAACGATCGCCGCGCCGGCGAGGCCACCCAGCCGATAGTGCAGTCGCTGCCGCTCGGCCGGTGGGTGCGGCCCCGTCGCGCGCCGATCTAATTCGCCAATCGCACTGGCGAGCGCCGTTGCTGCTGACCGCACGCCCCATTCTTGAACGAGAAAATTCTGCAACCGATTACCATGTTGCATAACGCTGGCTCCCAAAAACACCTCCAGCGTTTCCGTCGGCCCCTCAAAGATGCGCAACAGGCGAGCATCGCGCAGAAGCTGCGGAGCAATGTTCGTTTCGACGTAGCCGCGTCCGCCCAGAAACTGCACCAGGTGATCGGCCGCCTGCCAGCATAGTTCCGGGCCGACAGTCTTACAGGCAATGAACACCTCCGGCGGCGGTGGCTGCCCCGCATCGATCGACCTAGCGACCAGTCCTGTCAGCGCCTGGAGCGCGTCGATTGCGGCGCACAGTTCTTCCAAGCGGCCGAGCGTCACTGGGTTGTCGAGTAACCGACCGGTCGAAATGCTGCGGCGCTCGGCGTAGCGAAGCATCAACTGCGCGCAGCGCCGCATACCGCCTACGCTGATGGCCGCCAGGCCCAGCCGGCAGTGCATCATCGCGTCGTGCGCAACCTCCATTCCCTGCCCTGGCTGCCCCAGCGCTGCAACGTCGGGCACGAACACGTCGTCGAAATAGACTGTATTCTGCACGATGCCGCGCACACCCATCGTGAGCGATTCGGCTCCGTGGCGAACGCCCGGTGAATCTTCGCGCACCGCCAGCGCCACGATACCCGCCGGCAGGCCCTGTGCATCGAGACCGCGCGCGAAGGCGGTCAAGCAGCCGGCCCACGAGCCAAGGCCGATCCACTGCTTTTCGGCGCACAGCCGCCAACCACCCTCCACGCGATGTGCCGTCGCCTGCATCGCCAACGGGTTCGACCCGGCGCCCGGCTCCGTGAGCGCAAATGCGGCAAGCTGCCGCCCCGATGCGAGCGCTGGCACGCGCTCGTTTCTTAGTGCATCGCTGCCAAAGTTGACGAGCGGCCGGAGACCAAGCCCGTTGTGAATGCCGACCATCAAGGCCAGTGTCGTGTCAATCGCCGCCAGTTGCTCCATCACCCGCAGGCCATCGAAGGTGGAAAGCCCCAGGCCGCCAAGTGACTCAGGTACCTGCAAACCGAATAGTCCCTGACTGCCGAAATCGAGCACCACGTGCGGCGGCACGCAGCGGCGTTCGTCGATTAACCGCGAGTTGATTTTTCGGCCCGCATAGTCGCGTAGCCAGCCGATGAGCGCGTCTACCTTGGCGACGCTTTCTGGCACGGCGGCACTCTCCGGCGTCGCAGCGCGCTCCTTCGGTCGATCCATTACCGGTGTCACAGCAGGCGGTTGCCAGCGATAGACCACGGCTTCGTTTCCTTTAGTAAGCAACTCGCGGCAGCGGTGCCGCTGGACCTTGCCCGACGACGTTCGTGGAAAGCCACCGGGGCGGACCACAGCCACCGCCTGTACCGCGGTTTGGAATTCGTCTGCGACCGCCTGCCGCACGTGGCCAACGTGCTGTTTCAACTCGGCCGCAGCGGCGAGATCGATCTCGGCGCTGCGCGCGATGCGGAGCAGGTCGAGATTAGCTTCTACAACGATTCCAAGTTGCTCGCCCTCGAAATCGTTGATTGCGATGGCCGCGCACGCGTTGGGACCGGCAAGCGGCAATGCGCGTTCGACGACCCGCTCGACATCTTGCGGATAAATATTGCGGCCCCGAATGATGATCAGGTCCTTGCTGCGACCGGTAACGTAGACCTCGCCTTCGAGCAGGAAGCCGAGATCGCCGGTATTCAAGAACGGGCCCTCGCCATTGGCCAGAAAGTTGCGGAAGGTCTGCTCGGAGAGTTCCGGCTTGCCCCAGTAACCGGCGCCATTGGAAGGCGACCGCACCCAGATTTCGCCCGTCTTTCCTTCCGCACAAACCGTTTTTGTCTCGCGATCAACGGCCACCACGCGCGCTCCAACAGCCGGCACGCCGCAGCTCACCACCCACCGCTCCGCTCCTTGTGGTGTAGGCGTCCCGCCTGCGCCATTTTGTGGTGTAGGCGTCCCGCCTGCCTTGCCTTCGCGTGCAGGCGTCTCACTTGGCCTCTCCTCGACGGCCGACCCCCAGGCCTCACGAATTGGGCGGCTAACCGGCCCGGAAGCGCGCCGATCGACAGGTACTCGCTTGGGCGCGCGGCCGTATGGCCCGCCGCTGACAAACAGAGTTGCTTCCGCAAGCCCGAATGACGGAAACATCTTTTCGGGACTAAACCCGCACGCTCGGAACTTTTCGACAAAGCGATCGATTGTCTCCGCGCGCACCGGCTCAGCGCCATTGACGACGGCCCGGAGCGACGACAAATCGAGGCGCTGTCTCTCCTCATCGCTCACGGAGCTCACGCAGAGATCGAAACCAAAGTTGGGGCAGCTCGATAGTGTGGCGCGCTCGCTCGTAATCGCCTCCAGCCAACGCACCGGCTTCCGCAAGAAGGTCTCCGGCGACATCAGCACGGCCGTGCCGCCCAAGTATAGCGGCGCCAGCAAACAACCGACCAGGCCCATGTCGTGAAACATCGGCAACCACGACACCATGACCACTTCGTTATTCCACGAGTCGAGTGCCGTCGCACTTTGCTCTATGTTGGCGATTAAAGCCTGATGCGTAATCATCACGCCGTTGGGCGCGCTCGTGGAGCCGGAAGTGTATTGGAGATAGGCCACCGATCCGCTTTTCAGGTGGTCGCGAGTCCATTGCGGCGCCGAGATCGTTGGCCATTCGTCGGTCATGAGCACCAAGGTCGCGTGGAGCTGAGCGGGCACCATCGAGCGCAGTGATGCCAAGGTCAAAATCGCCGCCGGCGAGCAATCGACGAAAACACCGTTTAACTGATTCGAATTCCGACGGCCGCGAGGTGGATAGGAAGGCACGGCGATCACGCCGGCCGCCAGGCACGCCAAAAAGGCGCACAGGAACTCCAGGCCTTGCGGATACAGCAGCAGCGCACGGTCTCCCGGGCGTAACTCCTCTGCCAGCCGAATTGCGATTGTGCGGACGCGCGACACGAGCCC
>DASSFG010000275.1:0-20490 GCA_035694685.1 Pirellulales bacterium | reverse complement strand
CGTCAACGATCAGATAGAAATTGCGCTCAGGCGAGGCAGCGGCATCTTTACAGAGCCTTTTAAAAACGCCGTCACGAAGCTCAAAAGAAACCTGCCCGTCGATAGTCCGAGGTCGATATCCCTCGATGAAGTCCTCGTAACCGTAGGCTGGATGAAAGCAGCAAAGATGAACAAGGCCGGCATTGGATCCCTGCCCTACGACCGTCGCCCGCTCTACGTCATCGAGCGCTTCAAAAACCTTGCCGAAGGCAGACAAGGCGGCGAGGTCGTTTGTGGTGCGTTCCGCCCAATATGTCTTGCCAGTGCCTGGAGGTCCATAAAGGACGACCTGCCCTTTACGCTCGAGAATCGACTGAATACGGCCCGGAATGCCAGTCAGTCTGGAGGGTCGTTTCGGTTGGACCTCGCCTCCCTTGCCGACAGGCTTTGCACCAGAGGGCAATTGAATATGCTGCTCAATGGCCAGCAAGTTTTCGCTGAACTTTCCGAGTTGGTGCACCGTCGATCGCAGTCCTTCGTTCGGTTCGGGCAACCTCCATTCATCTTCCGCAAGCCACTCGACCTGCCGCTGATGAGGGATTTGAACATCGGGATGAAACTCATAACTACCGACGACTCGGCCAATCCCAACTATGGTCACGCCGTCGGCAGCAAGAACAACATCGCCTTCAGCGATGTCGGCCACGAATCGCGCAAGCTGCGAACAATCCCGGCCAAGCGACGCATGGCGCGTGGGATACTTTTCCTGAAGTAGGCCCTTCAGCTTCTCTCGCGCCTCTTGCTTGCCGTCAACCCAGGAAATGTCACCCAGTGCGGGCCAACCGATCGCCACACAACTCTGCTCACGCATCGTTGGCCAATAGCTTGGGCCTGAATCGCCGTCCTGCGTACCAATTCGCCAATAGCGATGAAGCCGGCCATGCACAACGCCTAGCACGGCAGTGAAATGGTTCATTGGCAGCCCAGCTTCGTTTGCCGCCGTAACGAATCGGCCAGCGCAAAGATACCTGCCCTTGCCTTGGGGCGGTAGTTGAAGCAGCTTCAACAAGTGGAATTGCTGCCAATTCGGGCTGTGGTAGTCATCGAGCTTGTTTGGAAAGAGCAGGCTGAAGTATTTGTGCCCCCATGCCAACCGGCTTACGTCCGGAGCCAATTCATCCATTTCGTCTTGAAGTTCGGCGTAATCGTCGTCGCTCGCGTCAGCCGCGAGTGTTTCCAATAATTCGACGCCCTTGAGTAGCTGATCGCGGTGTGCACGAGCAACTTCGACAGCCTGCTCGACCGGGATGTCCACCGGGTAGTTTGATTTGTCTCCCGCTTGCCATTTGCCGGTTTCCTTCCGACGAAAGATGCGGAACTTCAGAGCACTACCGCCTCCAATGCCACCGAATTCAAGCGACTTGAACTCATCGTCGTTTTTGAACTCCAGCCAATAAACAAGGCTGTCTCGGTTGGTGTGGTCGTGCATCAGGCTAAGGAGCGGCTCTCCGTCCAGCCCAGATAAGACCGATGGGCCAAACCGCTGACGGAACAGGGCGTACTGCCGCTCGAGTTCTCGATGGGGCAATAGCTTTCCTTCATTTACAAGCTGCTGATGTCGGGAGACGATCTCCTTTCGTCTTTCGTCACTGAGTAGATGGGCCTGCTCAACCCGTGCTATCCGCCTGACTTCGCTGAGTGTCCGGCCATCGGCACGCTTCCATGAAATCCATCCGTTAGCCGTTCGTCCCAGAACGGCAGCAGCAGCACCGCTGGGCGTACTGAATAAGTGATCCTTCAGGAACTTCAGCCGCGCGCCGTCTTCTTCGAGCACGCCTTGCGTTATCAGACGCTGATGAACCGACGGCACGCCCTTTCCGGAGGGCGTTATCTCCCGTCTCGCCAGCGAACCAGCTTTTACGGTAAAACCCTCGTCCGTAAGGACGCCTTTGGCTTCGGCATCCGGTCCTCTCAATTCATATTCGTCGCCGTTCGTGGTCACTGAGTATCTCCAACGTCGTCTTGTATTGTCGGCCAACTCACCGACCTTAGTCGTCGTGTTGGCGGACGATTCGCTTCCGCCTGACTTGTTCGGCAGTATGCGGCCGAGGAGCGTCGTCGTCCGTCGCTAAGAAGCCAATGCGGCGTTTCTTCGGCGCTGGCGGCGGGGCCATAAGCTGGCGAATGGCCTCGAACACGATCTGAAACTTCTCGTCGTGCTCGCCCAGCTTCCTTTCCAGCTCGGCCAGCTTCGCCGCCAGGTCTTTGTGAGTCGCCAGGATTTCGCGTAGGCGGACAAACGCCCGCATGATGGCGATGTTGACTTCAACGGCACGCTTGCTGCGCAAGACGCTCGAAAGCATAGCAACGCCTTGCTCGGTAAACGCATTCGGAAGATAGCGACGGCCACCTCGCGCAGCCTTTGAGGTTCCAAATTGGAACCTCAAAGCTTCAGCTTCCTCTGCGGCAAGCTGGAACATAAAGTCCGTCGGAAATCGGTCGAGGTTGCGCTTAACCGCCTTGTTCAGGTTCTTCGTCTCCACCCCGTAAAGCTCCGCCAGATCGCTGTCGAGCATCACCTTTTGCCCGCGAATGAGTAGAATCGATCGCTCGATTCGTTCCGCCGGAATCGAAAGCTGTTTTCCCACACAACCCTCACGCCACACCGTGCTGCCAGAGACATGATGATGCTAGCGTGGGCCGTGCCCAACCGCAACTTTTTTCGCAAAACATCGCTGGCACCCCTTGTCGGCGGGCGTGCGCTCCACCGAGATAAACCCTTGCACCAGTCGGGCCAGAATGGCTACTTTACGGCATGGCCTATCAGCGCATACCGCTTGAAGCGCTTCCGCCGACCGTCGTCAACGGTGTAGGAACCGCCTTTTCGTTGCGCCAGCACCTGGAAGAGACCGAGCACAACGTCGAAGACGTGCTGCTCTGCTTGCAGGCGTTGCGCGTGGAAGACGTGCCGCCGATCACCTGGAGTTGGGAAGAAAACGCCTGGCACCCCGAGTTTCTCGACGACGAGCACTACCCGCAGTATTTCCTCCAAGATCTCGGTCCCGGCGCCAGCCGCTACCACACGATCTGGTCCGTGCCCTTGTGCCGGCGCGATCCGAACACGATCTGGCGCGACGGCGAGCGCTATCTGGCAGGCCACGGCCGACAGGTGTTGATCTTCGATTACAAACTGGAGCTGGCGCAAGCGAACGAAGTGCTTCACCTGACTCACGACTCGATTCGCGTGGTGATGGGCCTGCACGAGGCGGCCCCCTTGCGGCAAGCGTTCGCCAGTGCGCACGGCAACCGTATCAAGGTCGACGCTCCGCTCTTGGTGACCCTCAGCCAATGGATCGACGAGCTGAAACACTTCCTTAAGCTCGAGCGTCAGGTGCTCGACGTGCTGCAACGCCGCTCCCAGCGGCACAGCGACCGCAACCTGCACACGAACGAATAGCAGTTGTTGCATTGCTCATGTAGGGTGCGACAAGCGAGCGCAGCGAGCGCCGGCCCACCATCTCCGTCGCGTTGTGAACGACAAAGGTCGTGCACGAACGGCCACGCCTTATGCGTTACAATGGCGCAATGATCGCCGACTTCGCTGAGTTGCCGCACGCCTCGATGCCAGACAGACTCCGCTGGCTGATAGCAGCCCATGCGGTTGCTCTCGTTGGGGTGGCATTCGGCAGAACCCAGCCGGTCTTGGATTCGCTGGCGGCCGGCCTCGCGCTGGCACAGGTTAGTCTTCTGGGCATCTGGTTAGGTCTGGCAGGCGGCCGATGGCCATGGCGACTCTTGGTAACGATCTGCTGCGCGTTCTCGGTTGTTTTGATCGTCGAAGGAGTGCCAGGAACTTTGCTTTGGGCCATGCGCAGCAGATTGTACGAGCAAATCATTTTCCCGCTTGCCCTAGGTACAATTGCAAACTGGCTATCGACGGCGGCCGGAATTGCAGCCATGAGATGTTGGGGGCCTCGGCTGAGACTTATATGCCTGACCAAGGGTTCGCCACGCTCGGTCGAAACCTTTCAGTTTTCGATTCGCGGCGTCATGTTTGTCACCCTGATGGCCGCGCTGGCCCTCTCGGTGGCTCAAATCATGCGGGTTCAACGGCCGTTTGCTGGAGATCTCGTTCGTTCCTGCATTGAGTGGTTACTTTTCGCCACGTATTGTGCCGTGGTTTCCGTCGGCTGGGTGCGGGCTACACTTGGGCAATCGCATTTCGTGCTGCGAGCCGTCACGGCCTTGGGCTTGCAAGCGTGTGTCTATGCAATGGGTTGGTTCGCTTTGTCATGGCCTGAGGGCCGTGCTTTGCACCAGGCGGCGGGTTTGGCGGTCGCCACACTCATCCTCGTGGCGTCGCTGTTGGTAGGCCGGTCCGCTGGATATCGCGTCGTGGCCGGCAATGCGCCCAGTCGGTTAGACGAACGGCCGCTTGCAGCAGACGCGGCTGAATAACGGCCAGCGAAATTGCGAGCGAATTCCGTCCTACAAAACGCCGCGATCTTAGTTAAGATACGATATTCAGAATCCTCGACACCCTGCGCTGGAGTAACCCCTACGATGATTGACCAGCAGGTCAAGCCCTGGTCGGTGGCCGATGCCGCCGAGCTTTACGATGTTGGCCGCTGGGGAGCGGGCTATTTCTCCGTCAATCAGGCCGGCAACCTGTGCGTTCATCCGACCAAAGACCCGGCCAGGTTGATCGACCTCAAGCAGTTGGTCGAAGACCTGCAGCTCCGCGGCATCGACCTGCCGCTCTTGATCCGCTTCGCCGAAATCTTGCAGCATCGCTTGGGTGAAATCCACGAGGCCTTTCAACAGGCCATGCGCGAGCACCACTTCAACGGCAAATACTGTTGCGTCTATCCCATCAAGGTCAACCAGCAGCGGCAGGTGGTGGAGGAGGTGTTGCAGTTCGGCCGCCCTTTTCATTTCGGACTGGAAGCCGGCTCCAAGCCCGAGCTGCTCGCCGTGGTGGCCCTGGCTTCGAACGATACCCCCATCATCTGCAACGGTTTTAAAGACCCCGAGTTCATCGAAATGGCCATGCTGGCCCACAAGATCGGCCGGCGCATCATGCCGGTGGTCGAAAAATACACCGAGCTGGGCCTGATCCTGGAATATGCCCGCAAGGTGGGCGTACGGCCCATGATCGGCATGCGCGTCAAGCTGGCCACCAAGTCGAGCGGACGCTGGCAGTCGTCGGGCGGATACCGCTCCAAGTTCGGGCTGTCGGTGAGTGAAATCCTCCGGGCGCTCGACGAGCTGAAGCAGCAGGGCATGCAAGACTGCTTCAAGCTGCTGCACTTCCATCTCGGCAGCCAGATACCCAACATCCGTCACATCAAGCAGGCGCTGAACGAGGCGGCACGCGTGTACGTCGAGCTGGCCGGCCGCGGGGCGGGCTTGGAGTATCTCGACGTCGGCGGCGGCCTGGGCGTCGATTACGACGGCTCGCAGACCAACTTCGAGTCGAGCGCCAATTACTCGCTGCAAGAGTACGCCAACGACGTGGTCTACCACATCCAGAGCGTCTGCGACGACGCCGGCGTGCCGCACCCCACGATCGTCTCCGAAAGCGGACGGGCCGTGGTGGCCTATCACAGCGCGCTGGTGTTCAACGTGCTGGGCGTTTCGGGGCTCGGCGAATGGGAAGTGCCCAGCGAGCTGCCGCCCGACGTCGAACAGCCGATCAACGACCTGGTAGGCACCTATCAAAACGTGACCCCTCGCAACCTGTTGGAAAGCTACCACGACGCCCAGCAGGCGCTCGACATGGCCATGGGGCTGTTCAATGGCGGTTACCTGCCGCTCGACCAGCGCAGCCTGGCCGAGAATCTATTTTGGGCCATCTGCCGCAAGATGCAGCGGCTGGTGCGTCAGCTCGACTTCGTGCCGGAAGACTTGCAGGGACTCGACGCCCTGTTGAGCGACACCTACTTCTGCAACTTTTCGCTCTTTCAGTCGATGCCCGATAGCTGGGCCATCCGGCAGCTTTTTCCCGTGATGCCGATTCACCGGCTGAACGTGCAGCCGACGCACCATGCGGTGCTGGGCGACATCACCTGCGACAGCGACGGTAAAATCGACCTGTTCATCGACCGCCGCGACGTCAAGCGCACGCTCCCCTTGCACTCCTTCAACGGCGAGCCGTACTACCTGGGGGCCTTTATGCTCGGCGCGTACCAGGAGATTCTGGGCGACATGCACAACCTGTTCGGCGATACGAACGCGGTCCACGTCAGTCTCGACACGAACGGCAGCGTGGTGCTGGAAACGGTGATCAAGGGCGATACCGTGCGTGAAGTGCTCGACTACGTGGAGTTCGAGCCCGAGGCGTTGGTGCGCAAATTACGGACCGACGTGGAAGTGGCCGTGCGCGAAACGCGTCTCGACTTTCAGGAAGCCGGCCGGATGTTGCGTTTTTACGAAGAAGGGCTGCAAGGCTACACCTATCTCGAAGACGTCCGCAACGGCGTGTAGAGCAGCAGGGCACTCGGCTGACGATTTTGCGTATCCCAGCTTCTACAAACCACTAACCCGCATCGGCGGATTTCGCCGCGGAATTGGTTGGCCGGCAGAGGCGCATAAAACAGGCCCTTGCAGGCGGGGCAGGTACCTGAAGGGCCAAGCCGTCTTTCGACGACGCCCGCATTCTACCGCGAGGGCGAGCGATTGCAAGCAAATTCTTTTCAGAAAATCGGCGTCGAACCTCGGCTCCACTGGCGCCCGCTTTGGGGGAGTCCATGTAGAGGACTTCAGCAGGCAAAAAGCCATAATCGGCGGGCCGTCTTTGCGGCTAGCCGTGAGATCCTTGGCGGACTCCGACATAAGCCACGTTTTGACAGGGGAGAAACCGTGAGCTAGGGTTGCCTGTCTGGGCGGGGGCAGTGCTTGGGGTAGCTACCATAAGCGTCTCGCCAGAACAGGCCGCTCTTGGGGCAACCTCCAGAGCGGCCTTTTTTATGCGCATCTCCATGAATAAGCAAACAACGGGTGCCGGGGGGGGCAGGGTCATGGTCCCGATCCAGCCGAAACTGGACCGGTAGCCTTGGCTCGCTCTGGCGGTTTTTGAGGCTGGCGGCTTCCGCCACAGCTTTGTTAGAATCGTGTTTGATGCCACGGTGGCCGGAGCAGGCTGTCGTGGCGATTTCGTTTGGCCAAGCCTGCTCGACCTCTGGCGGAAAACTGAGCGGGGGCACAATCTTGATGGCCAGTGCTTCACTTGGACCTCGCGTCCTGATTGTTGAAGATCATCCTGAAACTGCCGACCTTTTGGGTCGGTACGCTCGCTTGCTGCAATGCGACACCCGTATCTGCCATACAGGCAAAGAGGCCCTGGGCCAGGCTGCCGACTATTTGCCTCAAATCATCTTGCTTGACATCGGTTTGCCCGACATCGACGGCTGGGACTTGGCGAAAACCATGAAAGACATGCTGGATCCGGTTCATCCGGTCATTGTTGCGGTGACTGGCTTCTCTTCCTCGTCGGACCGGGCAAAGTCGAAACAGGCCGGTATCGACTATCACCTAGCCAAGCCTGCCTTTCGGAAGGACTTGATGGAGTTGCTGATGCAGTTAGTCGGGCAGCGATAATCGCCCCCAGCAGGCAGCGACTAATGCCAGGAAGGTTAATCGCCGCGCGCGGCAGCGAGAATCCCTCGGATTGCGGTGTCCGTAGGGTGGGACAAACGAGCGGAGGGAGCGCCGGCCCACCAAATAAATCGGCGCTTCTCATGGTGGGCCGGCGCTCGCAGGCTCGCTGGTCCCAGCCTGCATACACAGACCAGCGCAACCGAGCCGCAGTTGCCATTCGCCGGAGCTTCGGCCAATAATCGATGGATGGTTGCTCATTCCGTTGAGGTTCCCGTAGCGCGGCGCCGAGTGCGTCCGCTGACGGTGTTGCTGGTTTTCGCCGCGGTCGTGGCAGTCTTGGCCGTCGCCGGCATCGGCGGCGGGTATTTGATCAGCAGCCATAAAGTTCGCGCGGAACTGGCCCGGATACGCGCGGCAGGCGAACCGGTCACGCCCGACGACCTGGACGCCTTTTACTCGCTGCCGCTGGGCAAGCAGGACACATCGGTCCTTTGGCTGGCAGCCGCCGAAGCAGTCTCCCAGCCGGAATATGAAGCGGAGGCGCTGCGCCTGCCCATAGTCGGGAAGCCGAACGGCGACTCCGACGAACCCGAACCGGAACTGCCTAAACCAAGCGAACCATGGGTGTATGATCTCGCGGTGGAGCAATTTCTCGGAAAACATGCGGAGATTCTGGCAACGGTTCACGAGGCTGCAGCGCTGGGCGGCGAAGCCCGCTATCCGACCAAATTTGAGGACGGTGTTAAGATGTCGCTGAACTCGCAAGTTCATTTGCGATCCGTCGCACGCTTGCTTGCGTTGCAAAGCGAAGTCAGTCTCCGCCGCGGTGACCAGCGTGGCGCCGTCGGGTCGGTCCGGGCGATCTTTGCCCTGGCTCGTGGCTGCGAACGTGAGCCGGTGCTAATTGCGGAAATACTGCGAGTAGTCATCGATGGCATGGCCGTCGACGGACTACAACGTCTCGTACTGAACGTCGATCTGTCCGATGAAGATCTAACGTTAATTGAGCAAGATCTGACAGCATTAGAATACCACAGGCAACTTCACAACGCGATGCTCGGAGAGCGCGTACTTGGCCTTCAGAGCTTTGATGACCCGGAGATACGCGGCGACGCTGCGCCCGGCGATCTGGTTTGGAGGCTGTTTCGCCCCGTCGACCGCGCCGTCTATTTACAGGCCATGCGCGAGCTTATCGCCGCGAGCGGTGCGCCGGACTACTTGAGTTTAGGAACGGCGGTCGATCGCGCTCAGCGAGATATCGCGGTGGTTCTGTCGGCGCCTAGCGCACGCTGGCGCTGTCCGATGAGCAAGTTGCGAGTTCCTTCGCTGGATTCCATGACCGATGTGGTCGGGCTGGGCGCGGCCCGCCGTGAGTTAGCGCGCACCGCCATCGCCGCCGAGAAGTTTCGACGCATGCACGGCCGGTTGCCAGGCGCGCTCGACGAGCTAACACCGGATTTCCTGCCGCAAGCGCCGGTGGACCCCTTCAGCGGCGCCTCGCTGCATTGGGTTATCAGCGGCAACGAATACGGCGTTTACAGTGTCGGAGTGAATGGCATCGACGAAGGGGCCATTCCCGAAAAGGTTGGAGACCATGATGATATTTTCTTTCATTGGCGGCAGCGATGATTTTCTCCTGGCTCAAACGTCGACGGCGAAGGCAAATCCTGGCGCAGCCCTTTCCGCCCGAGTGGCTGAGGTACTTGGAGGCGAACGTCGTGCAGTATCGCCTGCTTACTCCAGCGGAGCAGGAGAAGCTGCGCCGAAGGGTAAGCGTGTTCGTAGCGGAGAAAAAATGGATAGGGTGCGGCGGGCTCGTCGTCGATGACGAGATGAAAGTCACCATCGCCGCTCAGGCGTGCCTGCTGGTGTTGGGCATCGAATACGAATACCACCACGACCAGATCCGCTCCTTGCTCGTCTATCCCGATACCTATCTCCACCCGCCGGGCCACGACGGCTTGCACGCAGAGGAGCGTGCCGTGGGTGGCGAAGCGTGGCACCGCGGCCCGATCGTACTCTCTTGGAAGAACACCAAAGCGATCGCCGGCGAAGTAGGCGGCAACCTGGTGTTTCACGAGTTCGCGCACCATCTCGACGACCTGGACGGCGGCCTGGACGGCACGCCGCCCTTGGAATATGGCCAGCTTCGCCGCTGGGACCGCGTCGTCGAGGAAGAATACCACCGGCTCGTGCGGGCATCGCGCCACGGCCGCGCCACGCTCTTGAACCAGTACGGCGCCTCGAACCGCGCGGAGTTTTTTGCCGTGGCCACCGAGTGCTTTTTCGAGCGGCCCACCGCGCTGGAAAAACGACACCCGGAGCTGTATGGCATCCTGCGAGATTTTTATCGGCAAGATCCGGCGCGTTGGCCCTGGCAATCGGTCCGGCAGCACGAAGACTCCGGGGAAACCGAGGAAGAACCCGCTATGACGACCGCGGAAGTGAAGGGACAAGAAAGGAATTCGGCCGGTCCCCGCACAGACGGGGCGTTTACTGAAGGCGTCTGGTTGATGAACGACCACCGTTACGAAGAAGCGGTCGACATGTTCGATAAAGCGATTGCGATGGCGCCTAACGACGCTGAAGCGCTCACGCACCGCGCCCTGGCGCTGGTGAAAAGCGGTGATGCCACGCGGGCAGTCGAGGACGCGACCGCCGCAATTAAGCTCGATGAGCGAGACGCCGCCGCCTTCAGGGCGCGCGCCTTGGCGTACTTGGCCAAGAAGCAGTTTGACGATGCGCTCGCCGATTGCGAGCGCGCCTTGGCCATCGACGGCCGCAACGGGGAAGGCTATCGTTTACGGGGAATAACGCGAACGGCGCTGGGTGAACTGCACCGCGCGCTGCGCGATTTCGGGGCCGCCATTCATTTCAACGCTGACATGGCCGAGATCTTGCGAGCGCGTGCCGACACCTATGACCGTCTCGGCCAGTTCGACAAGGCCCGCGCCGACCGTGAAAAGGCGCAGCGCCTCGACGTGACCAGTGCCGGCAGTTGACGCGAATACCGCCTCACAGGTTGAAGTCCACCCTCCCACTCTCCTCCCCCTCTCGTGCCAGCGGTCGGGCCACATTTCTTTAGCCTTGATTCTTGGCGCAGGAGCGGCGAGAATGGGAGCATGAGTACCGAAACCACTGTTTCCCCTGATGTCCTTCAACGCCTCCAGGAGCGGCTGGAAAGGGTCGCCAAAGGAATCCGTGATCCAGACGAGATGCGTGAGGGAGCGAAGAACATGGATCGCATGCGAGAAGAGCTTCGCCAGCGCATCGGTATTGTGAACGTTGCCGTCGAACTGATCCGTGATGCGCGGAACCAATGAAGTACGTTCTCGACGCATCGGTGGCACTAAAGTGTGAACGTGAGCAATGTCGCGTGGCAACAGCCGACCAGCGGTTGCTGAATGCCTTTCCCGACCAAACAGTTTCACTCGACGCACTGCCATAGGCGCGACCGGTGTTTGTCGCGATTAGGATGCACGCACGCCCCATGCCACGCGCGTTCCGGTTAGCCATTCCGCTTGTCTTTCTGGCCGGAATTCCATCCTCCGCCTTCGCCGACGATTGCACCGCGCTTTTCGCACGCGAGAACCTGGTGGCGTGGTGCATTGTGCCCTTCGATCGGCGGCAGCGCTCGCCGGAAGAACGCGCGGAAATGCTCCAGCGGCTGAGCTTCAAGCGATATGCCTATGATTGGCGGGCAGAACACCTGCCGACCCTCGATCGAGAAATCGCGGCGCTCAAGAAGCACCGAATCTCGCTGGATGCCGTCTGGTTCCCGGCCGTGCTGAATGCTGATGCCCGGACCATTCTCGATGCACTCGGCCGCCACAACATCCGCACTCAGCTTTGGTTGACGATGGGAGACCCCGCGCCCAAGGGCGATCAGAGCGCGAAGGTCGCCGCGGGCGTGGCCGCCATCAAGCTGATTGCCGAAGAAGCCGCGAAGCTCAATTGCAAGGTAGCGCTTTACAATCACGGTGGTTGGTTCGGCGAGCCGGAAAACCAGCTTGCCATGATCGAGAAGCTCGGCATGCCCAACGTCGGCATCGTCTACAACCTGCACCACGGGCACGAGCATCTCGACCGGTTCCCGACGTTGCTCAAAAAGATGCTGCCGCATCTGCTGGCGCTCAACCTCAACGGCATGGACCGCGAGGGCGACCGCCTTGGCAGAAAGATCCTGCCGCTCGGGCAAGGCGCGCTCGACCTGGCGCTGCTGCGAACGATTTGCGCCAGCGGCTACCGCGGCCCGATCGGCATCCTCGGCCATACCATGGACGATGCCGAAGAGCGCCTGCGCGACAACCTCGACGGCCTCGATTGGCTCGTTCCGCAATTGCAGGACGGATTTCCCGGTAAAGCAAAACCGACTCCGCGCACGCCGGTGGGCGAACTGCCCGCCGCGCCAGCCGGCCAATTCGCCGGCCGCATCGCCGCGGGCAAGCCGGAGTACCGGCGGCCGCCGCTCAGTGTTGAATGCCGTGCCAGGCTGACCGCGCGCGACAACTATAATATTCTCGTTGCCAGCGACACCAAACAATCGGCCGCGCATTGGGAACTGTTCTCGATGGCCGGAAGCGGAACGCTCACTGCCTATTTGCCCGGCATGAAGCCCGACCATGTGCACTCCTCCAAAGACATCTGCGATGGCAAGTGGCACGTCGTGGCGATGCTTTACGAACCGGCCCGCGTGCGGTTGTTGCTCGACGGCGAAGTCGTCGCCGAACAGGCGGTGGAGCACGTCGGCAAGGCGACCGTGCCCGGCGGGCTCGCCATCGGCCGGCTCATCGAGGGCGGCATCGGCTGCCATGGCGATATCGCCTACGTGCGTATCAGTCACGGAATTCGCGGCACGGTGCATCGTGGCGAGCAGCCGCCCAATGTCGATGAAGGCACGTCTGGACTCTGGATCGTCGGGCAAGCAGGCGACGTCGATGACCAGTCTCCGCTGAAGAATCCAGCCAGGCTGGCAGCCAACGCCTCGCCGGACAAAACGCCGCTTCCGCCCGACGGGCCAAACCTGCAACCGTTGGACAGCGCTTCGCTGAGCCAGCTCGTCGATCGTTCGCGCGACGACGCCTATCTGGGCGTGAAGGTTGACAGTGCGGGGCGCGTGTTCGTCGGCGCGCGGGAAGCGGTGTATCTGTTTGAACCGTCGCGAGGCGGCTTCCTGACTCGGCAGCTCGCTTGCCGTCTGCCGCCCGACGCCATCGTGATGGACGTCGAGTTCCGCGGTGACGACCTCTACGTGCTGGCCGACAACGCACTTTATCTCTTGCCGCGCGGCCGCGTCGAGTTGAACGTCAAGCCAGAGCGCATCCTGTGGGGG
Organism: Pirellulales bacterium; assembly: GCA_035694685.1. Taxonomy (GTDB): domain Bacteria; phylum Planctomycetota; class Planctomycetia; order Pirellulales; family JAICIG01; genus DASSFG01. The sequence goes on along the minus strand of DASSFG010000275.1, from coordinate 7,580 downwards.
CTGCCGCTCGATTTGCACGTCAGCTTTCATTGCCTGGCTTGGGGGCCGGAAGGCGACCTCTATCTGACGCACGGCGACCCGCTGTTGAACTACGGCGACTGGAACCGTCCGGACCATTGGGGCCATTGGACGCTTTACTGCGGGCCGAGCGGCGAGCGGCTCTCGTACACCGGTGTGGGTGCCGTGCTGCGGATGCGGCCCGACGGCAGCCGCGTGCAGGTGGTGGCAGGTGGCTTGCGCGGACCGGTCGGGCTGGCGTTCAGTCCGCGTTGGGACCTGTTCACCAACGACAACGACCACGAGAGCCGCGCCGACTTGTATGCTCCCGCACGGCTGCTGCACGCGACTCCGCACATCGACTTCGCCTGGCCGCGAGGCTGGTTGGCCTCCAAGAGCCCGCGCCGGTTTGACCTGATCGAACCGCTCACGGCGGACCTCGGTCGCGGCGTTCCCTGCGGCTTGTTGTGGCACGACCGCCAATCCGATCTATTCGGCTCCCTGTTGATGGCCCGCTGGGACCAGATGGCCGTCAATCATTATCCGTTGGCCCCTCGCGGCGCCAGTTTTCGCGCGACGCGTGAAGACAGGTTCATGATGGGGTCCGACTTTGCCCGGCCCGTGGGCGCGGCCGTCGGCCCTGACGGCCGTTTTTTTTTCACGACGCTCTACCTCGGCGGCAATGTCGGCTCGCCGCATTGCTTTAGCGACCTGTTGGTAATGACAAACGTAGCGGACACTGACCACGCGTGGCAGCCGTGCGAACTAAGCCGCGTTTCCGCGGAGCGGCTCTGGCAGGAGCTTTCGCACCGGTCCTGGCAGCGCCGCGCGGCCGCCCATCAGGAGCTGCTCCGCCGAGGCGGTACACTGCTCGACGAGGCGGTGGCTCGGCTGGCACGCATCGAGCCGTTGAGCGCGGCAGTATCACACCTGCCCTGGCTGGCGGCCGCTAGTGGTTCCGCAGACGCCCACCGTTTGCTGATCGATTTGGCGCATCATAACGACGTTGAGTTGCGGCAGCAGGCACTTCGTGCATTGGCTGAATACCATCGGCTTGGTGCGCCCGATGAGTTGTTTACGGCCGCCCTGGACGATGCCGAGCCGTCCGTGCAACTTGTGGCGCTGGCCGCGTTGTTCGATTGCGACGGCAATTTACCGGTGGACGCGATTGCGCGATTGGCGGTCGGCGATGACACATACCTGCGACAGACGGCGGCAAAGCTCCTTGCCCGGCGTGCCGGGTATGAAGAACTGGCCGCCTTGGCACGGTCGGACGATGCTGCCGATCGGCGCACCGCGGTCCTGGCCGCAGGCTTCCGTTTGACCGTTCCTCCAGCGGACTTTGCTCCGCCCCAAGGATTGCCGCTCACTTACAACTCGGGCAACGCCGCCTTCACGCTCACTTTTGCCGACGCCGACAAGCCGGTCGACCTGCGGGCCCTGGGGCGCGTGGGCAGTTATACGACGGCCGAATGGTGGAAGTCAGTGTCGCACACGGACGACGAGCGGCGGCTGTTCGACCTGCTCAGGGCCGCCCTTGGCGATTCTAACGGCGACGTCGTGGAGCAATCAGCTTATTTCCTGAGTTTGCTGAACGACCCCGCGACCGAGCCTGAGATCGCCGAAGCGCGCCGTCGCGTGCTGGCAAGTCAGGCGGCCACGTATACCGCGCGCTACGTCGAGCGGGCCTGGCTGCTGGTGCCGACCGGCGATGAGTCATTCTTTTCGGAGAAGGTCGCGCCGCCCGAGCGCGGTCCGGTCGATTTGTCGGCCACCTATTCGGCCGGCGCAGAGCGTTTGGAATGGAAGCAGGTGGAACCGGTCGAGGGACGGTTCGCCAGCGGCATTTCAAGCGACAAGCCCGCAGGCCGGCTTTATCTCTGTTTCCAGCTCCAAACCACTTTACAGCAACCGGCCGTGATCGAGCTTGCCGACAGTGCTTCGGCCGCGGTCTGGCATAACGGCCAGGCGGTTGCGATCGACGAGCATGGAGCTCCCGTTGAATTGCAACCCGGAAGCAGCGACGTTTTGATACGCATCGATCGTCCGCCGATGACTGGCGCGACAGTGCGATTTCGCGCGGCCAAGGGCGTGGTGGCGACGGTGCCGGAGAAGGTCGATTTTGGGCTATTGGCCGAGCGGCTAAAGCAAGCCGCCACGGGCGGCGACCAGGTGCCTGCGGAACTGCTTTCGGCCGACTGGACCAATGCGGTCAGCGAAGGTGACGTGCAGCGAGGCCGAGCACTATTTGGTTCGCTCGGCTGCACAAAGTGCCACGGCGTGACGCTTGAGCAGCCGGGTGGCGGCGCGCCAAATCTGGTGGGCCTCCGCCGCCGCTTTACAACGGCCTACGTGGTCGAGTCGGTCCTGCTGCCCAGTAAGCAAGTGGCCGATCCCTTCCGCGGCACGACGCTCGTCCTCAGCGACGGCCGTACGTTGTCCGGCCTGGTGGTCAACGACACCGACGAGCAGTTGGAGCTATTGTTGCCCGACGCCAAACGCGCCACCATCGCGAAAACCGAAATTGAGGAGCGCGCCCCCAGCGCCATCTCGCCGATGCCATCCGGGCTGGTAAAAACCGAACAAGAGCTGCGCGACCTGCTCGCTTACTTGTTCAGCGAGCGACCAAGTCCGCCGTAATCGAGTAACATGAACGGCATGAGGTCGAGGATCCCTATCCGCCGCCTGATGCTTGTCGGCGTGCTGCTGCCCGCGATGATTGTGTCGGCTGATTCCGCGACGCTGTCGGCGGCAGGATCATCTCATTGGTCGGCTGGGGCTTCGCTCTGGACTTTCTTCCTCTTCCTCGCTCAGGCCAGCGCGCTCAGCTATGCTTCCGGACGTTGGTTGGACGACTGGCGCTGGCGCTTGCTGCTACTCGTCTGGTTGAGCGTATTGGTCGATCTGCTGCTCTACTGTGTTTCCGTGGTTTCGGTGGGAGGAGACTACTACGGCAGGCGGCCGGAGTTGCTGGTTTTCGGTTTTTACGGCAGCCAGATCTCGTTGGGAATCATCTGGGCCGTTCTCGGCGCCATCGAGTGGCGCCGGCGGCTGGCAGCGGCGGTCCTGGCTGCCGCGCCGGCCAGTTACTTTTTGCTGCGGATTACCAGCGAACAGACTTGGCAGGTTGAAAGTTGGCTGGCCGTCACCTTCGTACAGGAATTTGGCGTGCTCGTTCTGTGTGGACTGTTGCGTGCTTTTCACTACCGCATCGAGATCGGAACCACTGCTGGCGCAACCGATACGTACCCATTGCAGTTCTCCATCGGTCATCTCCTGATCTGGACCGTGGCCGCCGCGCTCATTGTTTCAGCGGCGAAACAGGTCATGCTTTATGCCCCTGGCGGCCGCGATTGGCGGCAATGGCTGGAACTCGCGATTGACGGCACAACGCTCGCGATTGTAGCCTTGGCGGCAATGTGGATGGCGCTCGGCGCCGGGCACCGCTGGACGAAGGTATTGGTTGGCGTTCTGCTGGCCGCGTCAGCCGGTGCGCTATTATGGTACGTTGAACAGCAGTTTCTGAACTACACCGCTCGAACATGGAGATACATTCCCACTGCAAGCGTCGGCCCTTGGTGGATAGCCTGGTCGCTACTGGCGCAACCTTTCTTGGCCGCCCTGTTGTTGGTGCTGCAGATCACCGGTTACCGGCTCGTTCGGCGCCGCCGTCCCCTCAAGAACAAGACCTAACTGCACCATACCGGCCGACGTCTTACCAGCGTCAGGCTTGAAAACAATCGCATGCTGCCCCCATTCGTCGTGCATCTTCATTCGGTAGAAGATGCGTCCAAAACATCTCTCCAAAACTCGGGCACGCCACGGTAGGCAGTTTGATAGCTGGCTTCCAGCGGCGCGGATACGTACCACGAGGGTTGCAAGAAGAGCGGCATCGGGGGCAATTCGTCGCCGAGTGCGAGTGTCTCGAGGTATGCCTGCGGAACGTCGCGCGCCTCGTACGAAACCAGCGCCAAAGGCTGCGCGTCGGGCGGAACGTAATCCTGCGGATCGAAGTACTCCCAAATTGCTCCGTGAATGCCGTGCGGATCATGGCGGCCCGGCGCAAACAGGTCGATCACCAAGAGGTGGCAACCTGCCCGCAGCATGGCCAGCGCCTTGCCGACGAAATCTTCGACGCTTTGCCGACGGTCTTTGTTGGCCGGCGAGAGGATTTCGACCAGCGATACCAAGCGATGATCGCTCACGTGCCGGACCGCGATTGTTTTGCGCAACGCGCGATAGGCCGCATTCTCGCTGGCGGTCATCGTGCGGCTGACGCGCGGCGGCGCTTCGGCCACCGCCGTCCCTGCCCGGTCGGCAAAGGGCGGCTTCGTGTCGTCGACTTGCAACGTCAGCACGTCGGTCACGACCTGGCCGGCGTGTTGTTCGGCAAGCGCGTAATAGCCTTTGGGCAGAATGCCCTCGTTCAGTGCCTCGGCCAGGTGCGTGACCCAACCGTTGTGAAAATGATGAAACACGCCGGCTTTGACGCGCGACCAATCATGAACGGGCATGGCAATGCGTTTCCGGTTAGGAGGCCGCCATCAATTATATACGTCGCGCGGGCCGAAACGAGGCATCGGCCGATCACGTAGGTCAGGCGTTCCAGCCAGATGCCGACAGGCTGGAAAGCTGATCAACGCAGGCGGTTAAAAGAACCCCATGCCGCCACCCATGCCACCCATACCTCCCATGCCGCCGCCCATTCCGCCCATGCCACCCATGCCCATGCCCATGCCGCCCATTCCCATACCACCCATGCCCATGCCGCCACCCATGCTGCCGCCCATCGGCATGCCCAAGAAGCCGCCTCCCATGCCGCCGGCGGCGGGGCCGTTCATGTTGCGCGGAGGTGTGATCGGCACTACAAGGTCGGCCAGTGGATAGACGCGCGTGCTGAGCATGTTTTCCGCCTCGGCCTTGCTCGTGATCATCAGTACTTCGTTGCGCAGTACGTAGGTGAGGTCGATCTCGCCGAGCACTAGTTTAAGTGCCGAACGCAACGTGATGCCCTTCAAGCTGCGCGTAATCGGCACCTCGCTGCCGACGCCGGAATCGGTGAGGGCCTTTTTATCGAGCTGAATTTCGATGCCATGGCGCTGCCGCAGATAATCGACCACGTCGGCCAGGGGCTGCTCGGTAAAGTCCATATCCGTCGGCTCATCAAGGGCTTCGAGGATTTTGGCTTCGCTCGGTCCAGGTTCGGTGAGGTCGACGGCTTTGTACTTCTTGCGCCGCTCGCTGAGCAACTGCCACACGCCCGGATCAGGATAGATGATCGGCGGGTCATCGGCCGTTGGAATGTTGGAAAGCTCGACGCCGTACAGCATGTCGAAGCCTCCTTTGTGCCGCATTTCACGGGCGCCGAGGATGCCGGCGGTGTGGGCCGTGGTGCGGGCAGTGAGCTCGGCGGTGCGTAAACCCGGTTGGTTGGGCTGCATTTCTTCAGCCAGGCCTGCCACCACCTCAGCATCACGATAGCGCTCTTCGGCCATCAGAGCGTCAAAACGTGACATGAGCTGATCGACCTTCTGCTGGTCGATGAGCAGGTCTCGATTGATTCGATCTCGCGCTTCGGCGGCGGCCGTGGCCTCCTGGTGCCTTAGATCAAGTTCTGTCTTGACGGACGCGATGCGGCTCGCGGCACGCAGCCCCGATTCGATCCGATCGACCATTTGCGTGCGGGCCTCGGGGCTGACCTCGGCGGTGCGTTGCACCTTTTCCAAAAGCAACTTCAATTGATCGCGCGTACCTTCCGGATCGACGCTCATCACCGAATTGGCGTGGTTGAGCGAGTCAGTGACTTCGGCCCACAAGAAGCCCTGGACGACGCGTTTTTGCCGTTCGATGTCGTCGAGCAACTGTCCGTCGGCTGGGCCGTCTGTGTCGGCCGCCGTGGTGAACGAGGCCTTCGCGGGCGTCATCCGCAAATCTTCGGCGGCTGGAGGGTGGCTTCGTCTGGCAGCGGCGGCGCGCACGACGTCGGCTTGGGCGTTCACCGGATCGAGGCGCTCGGCTTCTCCGGCGAGTTGGGCCGCTTCGTCTGTCCGGCCTACCGCCAACGCCCGTTCGCCCAGTTGGGCCAATTGTTGCGCCCCAAATGTCACCCAGCGCCGCATGTCGGCCAGGCTGGCACTGCCGGCCGTGGGCAAGGCCACTCCCTGACTGAAGGCAGCCCACTCGACCACCTTGGCCAAGTAAGCATTGTCGTCCTGGGGATCACCTAGCGTTGTCTTCCAATTCAACGTGACTTGCTTGCCCGCCAGTTCTCCTCGCATTTCGATTGTCAACCGCTGAGCCGGCGGCGCAGCCTGCGGATCGAAGGTGCCAATCAACACGCTGTCGCGGTCGAAGCGCAACGGCGGCATTTTCTTTGGATACGACGTTTTGATGGCCGCGGGCAAAGCCGTGCTAGCCGGCCAGATCACCGATCCACGGGCGACCGCGGCCAGATACCCGCCGACTTGCCGCCCCGATGCGCCCTCAACGTCGGGCACGAGCATGCCGCCGGTATGATTTGCCAAGGCGCCTAGCAATTCGGCATTGACCCTGGGACCGATTCCATAGCTGGTGCATGCCACTTGGCGATCGGCGTACTGGCCTGCAATTCGTTCGAGCATCTCCATAGGCACCAAACTAGCCACACTGAAACCGTCGCCGATATAAATTACCGCTCTCTCACGGCCCGGATCTCGGGCAGCCGGCCAGGCGGCCAGCGCCGCCTCGAGCGCCGCGGGCATGTCGGTCGAGCCGAGCGGCACTCGGCGATCAAGCGCCGCCAATGCTTGCGTCATCGCGGCGCCACCAGGCGGCGAAAAGGTATCCGTCAGCTTGATGGCCTGAACGTCGACGGCCAGCAGTGCAACGCGGTCGTCAGCAGTAAGTCCAGCCAGCAACGAACGCAGCGCGCTCAACGCCTTGTCGCGATAAGCGCCGATTTGGCTGGCCGAGGTATCGAATAAAATCACCACATCATGGGGCGGTGTGGCCGGCTGCCGTGCCGTCGCTATCAGTTTGAGAGCGAAATAACCTCGGCCGTCCGCTTCGCGATACGTGTCGATGATGGCGGTCGACTTCGGCTGTTCCGTGGGTTCCGCAGCCGAAAGTTGCACGAGGCCAAGTGGCTGCAACGCGGCGCCGACGAAAACGAGCCAAGCCCACCGCACGCCATGTGACCTGAAAATCTGCGACATACTGTGCTCCACGGAAATGGGGTTCGCACGGGCGCAACCGGCAAGCGCAACGTGATCGAACAAAGCCTCGTCTCGATCCGATTAGCGGATTATAGATAAGCTGCGATATTTGGACAGTATGCGCTATTCTATCCGGCCAACGCATCCTTCGCCAGCAAAAAGGGCGATTTGGCGAAGCTTTTTGGAGAAGGCCGCCATAACCGGCAAAAGTGGTACGCCGGATCAAATCGCGAGGATCTTGCCCTCACTGTTCCACACAAGTCTTAACGGCATGGCGTCGCGACCATGGCCCACCGCACCGGAAGGGTCGCAACCCTTTGGAGTGCGGCGATTTATAGCCGCGTTGGCTTGCGGCGGAGCAGCTTTCTTTTGATTCGGCGGCCGGCGCCC
>DASSFG010000274.1:0-5940 GCA_035694685.1 Pirellulales bacterium | reverse complement strand
TCGAGCGCTTCGTCTTGCTGCGCCTGCTCGGGCGCTTCCGTGGTCGTAAGCTGCAGGTCGTCGGCCGCGATCTGATCTTGCAGGTTGACGTCGGCCGTCGCCGCAGCGTCTTGGTTGGCGGCATCGTCCGTGGCGACCGCGGTCGCGTTGGCGATGAAGGCCGGCGTAAGGGCCTCCAGCCAGTTGACGTACTCGTCGGCAAAGGCGGCCTGGAAGGCGGCGGCCGAGTTGTCAGGCTGGAAAGCCTGACCTACGGCAGCGGCGGAGGCGTTCGATTGGGCGACGGCGACGGCATAGGTGGCTTCGGCGCCGGCAATGGCCGCCGCGGCGGTCACTTCGGCGGAGCCGAGCGCGGTTTGCATGGCTTCAGCGGCCGTGCCGTTGGCAATCGTCCAGTGGTCGCCGGCCTGTGCGTCGTCGATGGTTTGCGCCGAGCCGTCGCCGTCTTCCGTCGAGACGAGCGCTTCGTCGGCAACGGCTGATTCGCCCGAGAGCGTGTCGTTAATGTCGGCCAGGTCGGTGGCCAGCGAGACTTCGTCGCCGCCGAGGGCCGCGGCAAGCGTTTCTTCGTCCTGGCCGTCGGCGGTGGCTTCGGCGATTTCCGCGTCGCCCTGCTTTTCGACCAGCGTCAGGTTGGCTGTCTGCTTGGCCGCGGCGTAGGCGGCGTTGGCCGCGGTTATCTCAGAGTCGATGTCGGGCGGGTCCTGCTGGCCCCACTCCTCGTAAGCCTGGTAGTCCGCTGCCTCCGTTTCGGCCAGCGTCACGCCCGCCGCACCGACGGACACGTCGTAATCACGGGAGTCGGCCGCCTTGGCCTGGTAATATTCGGCTGCCGCGTCGGAAGTCTCCGCCACGTAAGCCGCTTGAGCATCGGCATCCGCGCTGGCGGACGTCGCTTCGTCGTCGGCCGTTTGGATGACGGCCTGCGCTTGGGCGTCGGCCATGTCAGGCTGGAAAGCCTGACCTACGGCGTCGGCCGCTTCGTCGGCCGCCAGAACCGCGTCGGCCTCGCTCTGGTCGCTCTCGACCACGTCGGCCGCGGTGAGCTGCTGCGTGTCGGCCACCACGGCCGCTTCGTCGGTGGCCACTTCGGCGGCCTGAATGCCGGCGACCGTGGCGTAATAGTTGAGCAGAGCAGCCTCGGGGCTGCCGGACGGAACGCCACTGAGGGCGTTCCCTACAGACGTCGCGTAGGAGCTCCAGAGGGCGTCTTCATAGTCGGCGCCGGCCTGGGCGTAGGCGACCTGGTCGGCGGCGTCGGCTGCGGCTTCGTCGTGGACGAGCGTCTGCTGGTCGCTTTCGTCGGCGTTGGTTTGGGCGTCGCCGTCGGAGGAGAGCGCGGTTTCGAACGCCGACTCGTCGTCGGCGAACGTGCCGTCCATCGCGGCGGCCGTCTCGGCGTCGGTCGTGGTTTCGGTCGCCTGGGCGTCGGCGGCCGTGGCCAGGTATTCGGCTTCGTGGTCCGTCACGTTGGTCACCCACTGGACCTTGTCGTCGGCCACGGTCGTGATTTCCGTCTGGTAGTCGCCCGACGCGGCGGTCACCCAATCGACACGGGCTTGCAACTGCGTCTCGTGTTCGGCATGCCAGGCGGCCGCCCGTGCGGCCGCGTCGCCGCTCGACGGGCCGTTGATCTCGTCGCCCAGGTCGATGTCGGCCAACGCTTTCTCGAACGTCCACTCGGCGCCGTCGAAAGTATCGATGAAGTCACGGGTGGCGTCCGAGACGCTGTCGGCGTCGCCCTGCGCCGCCTCGATGGCCTGCTTATCGTAGGCATAGGTGTCGCCCGCCACTTGCGAGATTTCCTCTTTCCAGGCGTCGTCGGTGGCGGTCACCCGCTCGACCGCCGCGTCGTCGCTGGCCGCGACGGCGGCGGCCACCGCTTGAGCGTCGTCGGCCGTCTGCTGCGCCGATTCGTTGTCGGCCGAGTCCGTGTAACTGACCATCTCGGCGTCGTCGGCCGCAAGCTGCGTCTCCTGGGCCGTGATCACCGAGTGCAGCCAGGCGTCGTCCGCCGCCGCGAAGGCGACCTGTTCGGTGGCGTAGAGGGCGGCGGGGTCAGGAGACCCCGCCCCAACGAGCGAGGTGGCCCAAGTGGTGAGCTGTTGGACGTAGTCGTCGGATTCGGTCTCTTCGAAGGTGGCGCTGGCCTGCTCGTCGGCGGCGTCTTGGGTCTGTTGATCGGCGGCCACCTCGTTGGAGTCGGTGGCTTCCAGCCCAGCTTCGTCCAACGATTCTTGCGCCGCTTGTTCCACGATTCCCTCATCGGCCGTCATCCGGGCAGTCGTGTCGTCGATGTCGAGCTGGGCGAGCGAGTTGCCGACGGCGATCTCGTTGTCGCGCTCGGCGGCGTCGAGCGTCTCGGCCCAGTTCTTTTCATCGAGGTGATACGTGTGCTGGTACTCGTCGGCCGCTTGGGCCTTGTCTTTTGCCCGTTGCTTCTTGTCGTCGATCACCGCGTCGCCCAGGTCGTGGTAGAACTGGTACGTCTGGTCGAGGGTAGATTTCTGGAGCGCGGCGAGCTGCTGATCGTACGTGCTCAAATCGACGGCCGTGGGGCCGTACGGCGCACCGGCGACCAGCTTCGCCGCCTGGATTTTCACCGACCGATCGGTCGTCTGCTGCATGAGCACGGCGAGCTTGTTGGCCCATTGCCATTGATCGCAGGCCGTGGTCGAGAAATACTTCTCGTCGGCCTGGGAAAACGCGTCGAGCTGCGTTTGCCAGGCCTGATCGTCGGCGATCGCGCGTGTCTTGTCGGCCTCGGCCTTCGACATGGCCAGCGTCAGCGAGGCCGCCGTTTCGGTCGTATCAACTATCCGGCGACGCAAGGAGCTCGAGGCAATCCGGGGACGGGAAGTGCTCAACGCGATACCGCTCGGGGAAAATGTTCATCGGCGCTCGCAACTCGGGAACCAACACGGCGGCGTCGTTCCAAGTCGTGGTCCCAAGACGATTACCAGCCCGCGTTTCAAAGACGATCTTCTCGGTTTTGGGGAGCAACTGTGATAAACCTTGCTTCCAGACACAGCGGCTAAATGGCCCCTTCTCGTCCACTTCAATGACATCAAATTCGGCAATCTCCGCATTCTCGCCAGTCTGCGCATGTAGCTGCTGAAGGAGCACGCCTTGATCAGCATAATGGTTCGCCGCGGATTTCAATCGAAGCCGTTGGAACTTGGCGTAAAGCTCGTCGGTCTGCTCGGGCAGCCAGGGAATGAGCTCGTCGTTCGCGAGGCGAAAAGCCACGCCACTGATGTGCCGCGCATCGTCCAGGCCGTGATCCGCTAGCATGGCCATAACGACCAAGGCCGCCGGTTCGTGTGTTCCACTGACAAGCAGCATGTCGCGGTTTGGCGCCATGACCACATGCTCGCCCTCAACCGGCAACAAAGCAATAAGGTGTCGGCAAGCGATGCGCGTGGCGTCATACGAGTCGCCGGCGTCGCAAACGTACAGTCGGCGAATCGGGCTGGAAAACGGCGGCTTGCCACGATCTACGAGATTTTTTCGCGCCACCTCGAGCGTCTCGTAAAGGGTCACGTTCCAGCCATCCAGGAGGTCGGCCGTTACAATGCGCGCCGCCCCGGGCATCTGGTAAACGACGCCCAAAATCAACTCGTCGTTCAGCGCTGCACAGGGGATTTCGGGCGCATCGGTGCCGTCAATCTGCGACTGTAAGGCAACTAGACCGGCGTATGTCTTTGGCCGTACGACAGGGAGCAGGTTCCGTCTGGCCTCGGCGAAATCCTCCAAAATCTTTCGTCGGTGGACTGAAATCCATGCTTCGACTACCTGCTCAAGAAAGGCCGGCCGTGCTTGCGGCATCGTCTGCCGATAGTCGTCGAAAACATTCTGCAGATTCAGCACAAGGCCATCGCCCGACTCGGGGCGGAGCTGAAAACGCTCGCGATTGTACACGATGGCGCCTGTCTCTCCCGCCGCACGGATTCGGCCAAGGAGCTCGTTTGTGAAACGATCACGCTCAGAAGGCGTTAGGGAGAACAATAGTCGGGACAAGAAGCCCATGCTTGCTAGTCAAAACGCCTGATGTCACTCTGCATCGGCAATGCCAGCCGATCGAAGCTCTCGAATCCCAGCGAGCTGGTCCCGGAAATCCTTAGCCTTCTTGCCGGCGATAAGTACACAGTCGTCCGCTTCTTCACGCACCATGGCGCTTAGATGATGTTTCCAACTATTCTTTTTCAGTTCTCTCCACCGGCCATCGGCGAGACCGGCGCGTGTCACAACTGCCTGCGTCTCGATATCACGCCGCACCAGTCTTGCGGGAATGCACCGAATGTCGCACTCGATGCACTCTAGATTTGAGATGTCGATTGCCCAATCAATCTCGCGGTAGTAGTCGTGGTTCGCGCGATTAATCGTGTTAACGCCCTCCTTCGGTCCATCGTCTCCTTCATAGAGTGGCAATATCACCAGCTCGCCCATTCGGCCGCTGAGTGTCACATGCTTAAAGATCATGCCACGAGTGAACAATGTATCCGTAGACGTAAGATTCCTTATCAGAACATCCTCCACGATGGCAGGCCCAAGTAAACCACCGTCAATGATGCAGTCGATTATTTGTGCGTTTGCAAACTTGCTTCGGCGGGACTGCATATACGTGTTCGAGAACACGCATTCGTGAAAGCGGCACCGTCGAAACTCCATATCTGAGAGGGTAAGCCCGAGGGAGTCATCGCGCAGGCAACTAAACGTTTGATCTTCAAATATGCGTGTCATGGTGCCGGAAATCTAAAGCCCTGCGGATAATCGTAAACAATGAATTCAACCAAATCACTATACCATCGTCCCGTGTGCCCCGCGAGGTCTCTCCGTGTTGTGATGTCAAATAAGAGCCCTTGACCGCGCCCGATTCCGGCGAAGTCGTAGATGCTACGAAACCGGCCATTGGCTGCGCGTTGTTCTGCTTGAAGAAACAACTGGCTCAACGTTGCATCACCTCTGATTCGGCGAGCAACGATTCGCTCGACCGCTCTTCCAAACGCTGCTTCTGCTAGTTGTGGGTTATCCTCCACCGCCTCAAGTGCACGGCGACTAAGAAACCGCCGAAGGATATTGGGGTTCCTAACAATGTCCGCCACCGCATCATCGACCAGATTCTGCATGATCCGCGTTACGGTGGGCGCAAGGGCTCTGGTGATCGCAGGCACGACCGGCCGCACGATATCGTCGGCGTGGGTTGCGGCCAGCCTGGCCAACAGGCTCAAAGCTCCGCGACCGAGCCCCTTCAGAATGCCCTTTCCGAAGAACGACACCACGTCAATAATAATTGTTTCGTCGCCAGTTGCCTCGATCCCGTTATTCGCCTTCGCCAATAGGTCGCGCGCGACTTCGGCCGCCTTGTCGATGCCTGTGCCCGACACCTTCGTTGGAGCGTCGGCGCCAAAGGCGTGACCCCGCACTACGACATCCTTCAAACCGAGAACGTCATAGGCCGTACGCAGTGCGGAGCGCAGCGCGTACAATTGATCTTGAATTTGATTAAGCTGCCTGGCATCTTCGGGGTGCGCATCTATTTGCCTCTTTAGGGCCTTGATGGCATCCGTGAGCACGTTGTAGAAGTAGCCGAGTTCGATCGCCTGGCGCTCCGCGGGCGAGCGTGACGACGACGAAAACGGGCCTGTATTGTCGATTTGCTGATCGGCCTCGAGGATCGCCATCAGGCGCTTGTAGGCCGGATCGTCGGTCGTTATGTCCCGAAGCTCATCGGCAACACCGCTGAAAATTTTCTTGATGAGCAAAGCCGTCTCTTCTTCCCGCGCCCGTGCCTCAAGCTCATCGTTGGTCGGAGGAGCTTGCGGACCGTAGACTGGCCGATTGTCTTTGCCCGCATCGTCCTTGATGGGCTGTTCGGTCAACTGCACAATGTTGTCCACCTGCCTAAGCGGATTGTCTTCTGCGACCGCTCGGCGAACC
>DASSFG010000273.1:0-5412 GCA_035694685.1 Pirellulales bacterium | reverse complement strand
GGGGCAAGCCTCGTCGTGGCGGAGCAAAAATGCCATCACGCGAGCACCATCGCGGTTGCCGCGGTGCTTTAGCCGCGTGCTTGCTTGGCGCCAAAAAGGCGTTTAAAATGCCCGAACGCGCACTCGACTTCGGTAAGTCGTTTCTTGGCGCAGCAGGAGCGCATTCCGCCATGAAATTCAATGAAGAATATCCCAAGGCGTTTCCGCACTTCACGACTGACGACGGATTCATGAAAGGTTCAGGCCAGCCGAGCGAGTGTGCCGCTTGCGAGGGACCCACCGATTGGTTCCACAAGGCGCTGGGCCTTTATTTCTGTTCCCGGGACTGTCACCGGCAGTATGCATCGCAAGGCGGAAACTGCGGGGTGGATTCGGCGGGGATACACTGAGCTCGACCGTCGCCGATCACGACGTCATTACGACCTGGGAGGACCAAGGGCACTGCCATCGCCCCGGCCTTGAATGAAAAATCGTGCGCATGACCCGATGGAATCAATCCTCAGGCGCATAATCGCTGCGGTCCCAGCCGGTGGCTTTGACCTCTGCTTCGGCGAGCTCGCGAATGTCGAACTTGGCCCGCAACTGGTAAAGAAGCGGTGACCAACCAAACTGACAACGGGCGATCGAGGGAGTATTCGGCCGCGATCGGCTATACCGCTTGCGGATCATTTCAGTAAACAACTCGATGGCGCGGCGAAAATCCGCCTCGTTGCCGAAATCGTACTCACCGCCGCAGTAACGCGCGCGCCAGCAGGTGTCGGCGTATTCCTCGAATAGCCGCAACCGATCGGTTTCGTCGTCGCGCACCTGATTCCATTCCTTAAGTACCGCGATGCGGTCTTCCCGGCGGCCGGTCGTCAAGGCGCGGTCCATCTTGCGATACAGCTCCCACTCCTCGCCTGCCAGTGGAATGACCAGGCCAAAGTCGATGACACTTAGCCTGCCACCATCGAGGATCAAAAAATTTCCGGGATGCATGTCGATATATAACATTCGCCCGGCATACATCATGCGATACCAGGCCCGAATCATTTTCCTTCCTATCTCGTTGCGGAGTTGCTGCGAAGGGCTTCCGGCAAGAAACTCCGGTAAGTGAATGCCCTGCAATCGCTCCAGGGTCAGCACGCGCGATGTCGAAAACTGGGGATAGACCCGCGGAACCACAATGCCGTCTTCGTCGCGGAACAAGGCGCGGGCCTTACGCAGATTTGCGGCCTCCAATTCGTAGTCGGTCGCAATAATTGTCCTTCAGCTACTAAATAGCCGTGCACAATTACCGGGTGATGCGACCGAAGGTCGCCGCGCAAGATGCCCCCGGCTCGCCCGGAGGAGCTTCACGTTCGCAGTCTAAAAAACAGCGACGCCCACAGATTTTTTTACGCGTATCCCCTTTAATTGACACCGCCATCCGTACCCGAGCTCATTGGTACTTGTGCTAACTCGGTGGGGGCCCGAAGAGACGGACTGACTTCTACTCGCGCCCCGCTGGTCAGGTCATCGCCCGGATTGACGATCAACCGCTCGTCGCCACCGATGCCCTCGAGCACGACGACGCGGGCGCCAAGGTCGCGCCCCAGACGCACGGGCTTAAGCTCAACCTGATTGCCCTCATTCACCACGGCGATGTGCGGCCCCTCTACCCGCATCGACACGGTGTTGGTCGGAATGGTCCAGGCCGTGCCGTCTTGCGGCATCGTCAAGGCGACTTGCACGTAGCTGCCCGGCTGCCAGCGATGCGCTGGATTCTCCAGTTCGATTTCCGCCAGCATCGTGCGGCTGGCGGCATCGACCGACTCGGCGATGCGGGTGACGGTGGCCTGCACGTCGGGCGTCGTGGCTTCCGGCAGGCTGATGGCCGCGGCCACGCCCGGCCGAGTCTGCGCGGCGCAGGCTTGAGGGACGTTTACCTGGACGCGCACGCGGCTGGTGTCTTCGATCGCAAATAACGCGTCTTGCCCGGCGGTGATGAGCATGCCCACTTCGGCCGTGCGGCGCATCACCGTGCCGTCGAATGGGGCCGTGATTCGTTTGAACAATTGCAGCTCTTCCAGTCGGGCCACGTTTGACTGCCGGCTCTTCGCCGTCGCTTCGCGGACTTCGATGATGGCCGCTCTGGTGGTGAGATTCGCCCGGCGTCGGGCGACGTCGGCTTTTTGCGCGGCCAAATCCGCGCTACGGGCATCGGTCTGTTTGCGGAACGTGTCATATTCTTCGCGAGTCACGTTGCCGCCTTTCACGAGCTTCTCGCGGCGCACGAGCTGGCTTTTGAGCAGCCCCAGATCGGCCTCGATGCGGGCCAACTGCCCTTCCGCGACCTTCAAATCGGCCTCGGCTTCGGTCCGCTCGGCCTTGGCCTGGACGGCCGCCGCGGTGGCTTCACTGGCCAGCGATTTCGCCTCGGCCAGTTCCTGGTCGAGCTCCGGCGTATCGATCTCGGCCAACAGTTCGCCTGCTTTCAGGTGCGCTCCAAGGTCGTGATGCCAGGCCTTCAGATACCCGCTCACCCGCGCGTAGAGCGTGGTTGTCTGCCAGGGCCGGATGGTGGCCGGCAGCACCACGCTGGCCGTCGTGGCCGCCGACGGGCGATCGACCTTTACGTTCCTCGCCGGCGCCTCCGATTCGGACGTCTCAACATCTTCACCCGATGACGACTTCCAAGGTTGAGCGAGCGCCGCGGCGATTACCAAAACGGCTGCCGCCAACCACAGCAACGCTTTCCGCGATGGCTTCGGTCTCGGCGCAGTTCGCTTACGAACCACCTGCGACCGCCGCTCGAGGTGTTGGCTGTGAACAGCGCGAAACAGCCCCGAATCGTCTCTGACACTGTCATAAGCGGCGATGGACATTGCTCTTGGTCTCCTAACGGCGGTTGGTTTTGATCGTTCCCGCAGGAACTACCGCTCCCGCGCCGGATCCTTACACGTGCCACCGGAGGATGGCCTTCCCAGGCCGTCACGTTGCTTGTCCGCGCACCGCGGCAGAGTGACCAATCGTTTAACCGCAGGCCCAGCGGGCCGCGCGGACGGTCACGTTTCTTTTCTGCACACACAGCCGGAGCGCGGCCGCCGGCTACCGTCGGGCCTCTCTCGCATTCATTCGCTCGGCTGAACATCGGGCCGTTCGGCCTTCTTCAGGGCTTCGCGGCCAAAATCACTCCAATGCTCTTTTGCTGCTTTACGCAATTCTTCCGGCCATGGCGGCAATGCGGCGCTCGTCGTCGCTGTGGACGATGGCCGTGAAATAGGCTTCGTGACGCAAATGACCATCGCGCTGCGCGCGCAACAATCGCTGCTCTTCCAACGTGCTTTCTTTGTTATCGGTGATGGGCGGGGGTTCGCGCAGCAGGCGATCGACCAGAAAAGCCAACGGCAGCTTGAGCGGCACGAGGTCAGGGCGCGGCGGGGCGGAACGCTTCTTCCAACCGGCGGTCCGACGTTCGTTTTCAGCGAACACCGCTCCGGCGTCGTTTTCGTATTGCTGCCACTTCTCAGGCTGATTCACCTGAAGCTCGGTCGCCTCGGCAGCCAATTTGTCGAGCATCCCAGCGGCGAGCGCGTCGTCCACCGCCGCCAGCGGCGCGATCACAATCCACAATTGTCCGAGCAAGGCCAACGCGGGCATAACCGTCTCCCTATCTCGACTCTACGCATGTCCCGCCACGCGTCAAGGCAGCAGCAGTTTGAAGAGTTGTTCTATCAGCCGTGAAAGATCACTGGCAAGTTCTGCCTGGGCATTTGACATCGTCTTGAGGCACGTGGGCCCGCAGGCGAAATTTGTTCCGACCAGTTATCCGCCCGGCGCGCCGAATCGCCGGCGCTGTCGCGCGACGCCGCCGCATCAACCGTGCCATGACGCATCCCGTCAACCCCGTCCCCACCGAGTTCACAGATCGTCCTCGATCGTCGGGCTAACGCTGACGGGCCGCGCAACAGTGCAGTTGCTCCAATTCAATGCCCCGCGCCGCTTGGAGTTGCGTGAAGGACTGCTCGCCGAAGGCGAATTCTGATCGGTCACGCGCGACCTCTTTAATTCGCACTAAGCCGGATGGTGGCGAAAAAACGCCCGACGCCGCGCGGCGTGGTTCCGCGCCGCCACATAAACCGCGCTACCACGCATCGCGTCAACCTTGCCCCCGTCGAGTTAATCTCGGTGGAGCGCGTGATTGACCGCTAGAAACCGCCCGCGCCAACACCCTTTCGTCCCGGAGAGGTTGGCCGCCGCGTCGCGGCGGCCAACGGAGCAGATGCAGCAGAAGCCGCGCCACGGCTTCTGAGGGCCGGGCCATGTTTCGCTGGCGCCAGTCCGCGCGGTATACTCGCATCATGAGCACAACCAGCCTTCTCGATCGGTTTCTCGACCCCGTTGTCGAGTTTCTGCCGGCGGACACAGCTCGCAAAATCATTGAATTGTGGATCGACCCAGAATTACAGACGCGCCTCGATGAGCTTGCCGACAAAGCCAACGACGGCACTCTATCGGCCGCTGAACGTGAGGAATACGAAGGTTATGTCGAAGAGTTGGACATCATCGCCGTCTTCAAGCTCAAGGCCAAAGCCGCGCTGCGCCGCCAAGGTTTATGACCGACGCCATTGGAACCAATCTCAGCAGTATCGATCCCGCGAGCGGCCTGGTGGTGCCGCTCTACCATCCTCGGCAGGATGATTGGCAGCACCATTTCGTGCTGAAAGGCGCCTCGATCGTCGGGCTAACGCCGACGGGCCGCGCAACAGTGCAGTTGCTCCAATTCAATGCCCCGCGCCGCTTGGAGTTGCGCGAAGGACTACTCGCCGAAGGCGAATTCTGATCGGGCGCGACCTCTTTAATTCGCACTAAGCGGGATGGTGGCGAAAAAACGCCCGACGCCACGCGGCGTGGTTCGGCGCCGCCGCATAAACCGCGCTACCACGCATCGCGTCAACCTCGCCCCCACCGAGTTCAGCTCGGTGGAGCGCCTGATTGAACGCTAGAAACCGCCCATGCCAACTCCTTCCTTGTCCCCTCGTGGTTGGCCGCCGCGTCGCGGCGACGGCGGCCGCAAAGCTTCGGCGGCTCCTTCGCTTCGAGAGGCACCGTGGCCCAAAAATGTTTTGCCGGTCAGTGCCTGCAAGTGTCAGGGGAGCAGCAGAGGCGGTGACCACAAGAAAATTTGCTGCGGAGTGAAAAATTTTGGCCCGTCGATGCATATTAACTTATAGAGGCGCTGCGCGCGCCGGACCGCGCTGTGCGACGTCGCTGAGCTGTCGTTGGTCGGGCAGGCGCCGTGCGTAAACGCCCGGCGGTTTGTTCTTTGACAATCTGAAAGTCGTTGCAGGTCTTGGCCAGACTTGCAAATCGACCACAAGATGTTGTGGATCAGAAATTGCAACCCCTTTCTGCACAAGGTATTGCGAAACCGCCGCTAGGGGGGTATCT
>DASSFG010000272.1:0-4977 GCA_035694685.1 Pirellulales bacterium | reverse complement strand
CTTTCGTCATTCGACATTCGTCATTCGTCATTGCCTTCGACGTTGCCTCGTTTCCATCGGCCCCGAATCAATCTCTCCCATGCCCACCACGACTCTCATCAAACGCATTCTCTGTCCGATCGACTTCTCGCACGCTTCAGGTCGGGCCTTCGCTTACGCTGAGCGTTTGGCGCAGGAACTATCGGCAGAGCTTGTGTTGCTGCACGCTTTCGACGTGCCGGAAACACTCAACCTGATGGGGCAAGAGCACCCGGCCGATCCATCGTTGCGCGAGCAATTCGAATCAGTACCGGTGGCCGACGATGTGCGGGTCGTGCGTGTCTTGCACGCCGGGCATGCGGGCGAAGTGATCTGCTGGCTCGCCCAGCAGCGCGCGTGTGACCTGATCGTAATGGGCACGCACGGCCGCAGCGCACTGACGCACCTCTTGATGGGCAGCGTGGCCGAATACGTTTTGCGGCACGCTCGTTCGCCGGTCGTCATCGTGCGCGACCACGCCCCCGACGAGCCGCCCTTAAAAGAGCCACGCGTCTTGCCCGTGCCCGCCCCGCGGTTTTTGTAACCTAAATAGCCGTGCGCGATTAGCGGACATCGAGCAGGCCGAGCGACAACGGTGGCTGGGGCAGAGCCGCGACGCGGACATGATTTTCGAGAAAGGCGTTGCCGCGGCGATGCCCCGCTAGCGGAGGCACCGGGGCATCGCTGGCCGGCAGCGCGTGTGATCGCTGGCAACACCGATTGCGGCCAGCTTCTGCCCCAGCCACCGAAGCGGGCGCGCCTGGTAATCGCGCACGGCTATTTAGCAGGCACGCTCTGCCATTGCCGTTTGTCTCAACGCGGTGCGGATCAGCGCGCAGCAAAGAGGCGGCATTACAACTTGTCCGGCGTCACCCTGGTCCAAGGCGAAAACGCCCCCAGCGCGTGCTGCCGGATCTTGCGTTTCCAGATCTTGTTTGCACAGAAGGCGAACAGCGTGTCGTTCTCCGGGCCGCCGATCGCCACACCGGTCACTCGGCTGCCATCGGGCACAGGCAGGATGATCTGCGTCGGGCCGTCGTCGGCGCTGATTTGAATGCCGCTGCGGGTGGCGATGAACTGCCGGCCTTCGAGTGAGTAACAAAGCGATTCGGCGCCGGCGTCGTCGTCCCAATCGGCGACGTGCAGATGGAAAAATCGCTCTTTATTGCTGAGCGTGCCATCGGCGTTGATTTGATAGCTATAAACCCATTTCGAATGGCCTTCGGCGACCGACAGCAACCATTGGTCGGGACGATACGCCATCCCGGTTGCGAACTTCACACCGCTGTCGACCTGTGCCTTCTTTCCGTCCTTGACCAGCCACACGCTGCCAGGACCGTGCGGTCCGTCTCCGTTCGTGGTGACGTAAAGGCTGCCGTCGGGCCGCGCGAGAATGCTGTGTCCGACGATCCCCTCCATGACGGCGGCGCCGCGCCCGTCGGCGTCATAACGCATCAGCTTGCCGCTCTTCTCCGAGATCGTGAACAGTGAGCCGTCCGCCCCGACGGTGACGCAATGGGCCTGCCCCGCGTCTTCAGCGAACACCGTTACGTTGCCGTCCAGATCAATGCGGTGCAACTTGTTGTTCGTTGTGTCGGCGAAAAACACTTCGCCGCGGGCATTACAGGCGGGGCCGCGCGTGCTCTGAAAGCCCTCGGCGACAAGCTGCCACTCTTCGCCGGCGATCAATACCTCCTGCGCCCGCGGAGCGCTGGGACCGGCTTTCACGCGTTCCGGCCAGCCGCGCCACAGATAGGCCATCGCTTCGCGCCAGTGCTCCGCATAGCCTTGAACGTGGCGGCCGTCGATCACGCGGAATTGATAATCGTAGCCGGAAAACTTGAGGGCCTTGTCCATCTCCTGATCGAGCAGGAACCAGTCGCCCGCCACGTTTTCCATATCGTGCGTCGCCGTGGTGAGGAAGGAGCGAATGGGCTTTGCTTCGAACTTGCGGACCATCGTCGGAAACTCGTGCCCGCCGCGAAATGCCACCCAACTTCCGCTGGCCGCATAAACCCGGCTGAAGGCGTCGGGCCGGTGCCACGCGGCCGTAAAGGCCGCAATGCCGCCGCTGCTGCCGCCCGATATGCAACGGTCGTTGCCGTCGTTCGACAGGTTGAGCTGGTACTCCCGGTCGACAAATGGCAGCAGCTCGTCAACCAGGAACCGCACGTTGTTGTCGTTGATGCCGTCGTACTCAAAGTCGCGATTGCGTCGACCAGCCGTCCCTTGCATCGGGGCGGGCACTTCGCCGGGCCGCACGAAGACACCGACCGTGACCGGTATCTCCTTAGTCGCGATCATCGTTTCCAGCATCTTCTGCTCGAACGGATTGTAGCCGTCGGTCTTTACGTAGGTGCAGGCAGGTTGCTTGCCGTCGTACTGGGCGGGAATGAAGACCGTTACGTCGCGGACCGTGCCCGGAAAGACTTTGCTCTGCGTAAATCGAAACTGCTTGGTAACGCCGGGCAAGATGTTTTCAGGAGCGATCGTCGGTGGCTCGTAAGTGGGCGCGTCGTTGGCCTTCTCGACGATGCCACTGCCCGCCAGCGGCCTGATAAACCACTGCAAATGGACATCGCTGGCCGTGTAGGTCCAGAGGTCGATGGCCGCCCCGGCTAGGCGCTTGCCGCCGAAGTGGTCGAGCCCTTGTTCCGGCGAGTGTTTTGCCAGCAATGAATAAGCACCGTTTTCGTGCTTCCTAACCAGCCAGCGCTGCCAGGCTTCGCCGCGATCTTTCTGCAGCTCGATTGAGGCGCCGTTTTTCTTTCCACCATCCTTGACGCCGACCACCAGCGCCGGATTGCCCGCGGGACTCACCCGCACCGAGTCTTCCGATGCAACGACGATCCACTTCTGGTTGGCGGCGCCCGTCGGTTTCTGAATCGAAAGGGCCGACCCTTCTTGAATGCCGCCGGCGGCCTCTAGGACAAATTCCGGCGTACTCGCCGAGACAATCTGGTATGCCCCCCAGTCTTCGCTCATCGACCGCTGTTCCCCGGCCGGTTCTGCGGCCTGTGCGACTGCCAGCCATGCCAGCGGCATTATGGCAACGACTAAGCGGACGGTATGCTTCATGGGCGATTCAATGGATTCGTTCGTTGAAAGTGTCTACGGAGCAAGCTGAGTGAAAATGGTCTGGCCGGAAAGATAGGTGGCCAGCACGCGCGTCTGCCGGATGTCGTCGACGGGGCAAGTGAGGATGTCGCGGTCGATGACGACAAAGTCGGCCAGCTTGCCCGGCTCGAGTGAGCCGGTGCGGTCGTCGAGAAACATAATTTTGGCGTTGTTGGTCGTGTAAAAACGGATGGCTTGCTCGCGCGTGAGCGCCTCTTCGGGGTGCAGCGGCGCATCGTGCCAACGGGCCTGACGCGTGAGGGTCACCCACATTCCCAGCCAAGGATCGTAGGGGTTGATCGACCGCAGTGAGCCGATCTTTTGCATGTGGTCGCTGCCCCCGCCGGCCGTCACGCCCGCCTCAAACAGAGAGTGCAGCGGCTGAAAGTACCGCAGCCGGTCGTAGCCGAACTGGGCCACGAGCGTCCGCGTGTCGAGATAGAGCCACGCCGGCTGGATGTCGACCATTACCCCGAGGCGTGCTGCCTTGTCGATCGCCTCGCGGGTCATGAAGTTCGAGTGGGTCACGCAGGGCCGCGTGGCGGCAATGGGTGTCGTGCGGTTGACCTCTTCGTAAGCGTCGATGAGCGTCTGCACCGCGCCGTTGCCCACGCTGTGCGCGGTGAATTGCAGGTTGTTTTCGACCGTCGCCCGAACGATCGGCACCAGCACTTCGGGCGGAATGTACAGCATGCCGCGATAGCGTGGATCGTCGATGGAGTAGATCCGGCTGACGCCCCAGGGCTTGAGCATAAAGGCGCTGCCGGTAAGCATGCCGCCGTCGAGGAAGGTCTTGATGCCGATGATCCGCAACAGGTCGTCGCCCTGGCAAAGCGGGTGTGCCGCAATCTTGGCGATGGCGGCGACGATGTCGGAGGTTTTTCCGGAGGTATCGACGTGGTGCGAAATCCGCACGCGTATCGGCAGCTTGCCCGCGGCGCGGAGGCGGCGATATTGCTCGATCTCGCCGGGGCTGGCGTCGCGGTCGATGACGGACGTGATGCCGACCGACGCGTAATCGTGAAGCAATTCAAGCAGCCGTTCGTCTTGCTGTTCCGGGGTCGGTTTGGCTTGGGGATCGACGATTTTCAGGGACCGCTCGGCGCTGCGCAAAATACCCGTCGGTTCGCCCGTAGTTGGATCCTTCTCAACTTTGCCCGGCCCGGCGACCTGAAAGTCTTTGTCGATGCCGCTTCTGGCCAGGGCCAGCGAATTGACGGAGGCGTCGGGACCGGTGGCAAACACCACGGGATGCCTTGGCGCGGCCTCGTCGAGCTCAGCGCGTGTCGGATAGCGTTGTTCGCGCAGGCGCGTAATGAACACCTGCCGGACGACGATCCACTGGCCCTCTTCCAGCGCCGCCGCCCGCGACTTGACGTAGGCCAGCACGTCGGCGATTGACTCCATCTCGGGCACCGGATGATCGAATTCAGTCATCGCCGCGCTGGTGGGATGAACGTGCGAGTCGGCCAGGCCCGGCAGCACGGTCTTGCCTTCGAGGTCGATGACCTTTGTTTTCTCGCCGCGCGTTTGGAGCACCTCGGCGGCACCGCCGACAGCCAAGATGCGCCCCTCTTTGACGGCTATCGCCTCTTGGAGCGAAAACTCACGATCGACGGTCACGATCTTGCCGTGGTGCAAGATGAGCTCGGCCTCTTCGGCCGCCACGGCAATGCTGGCGAGAGTCAGGAACAGGGTGACCGGGACGAACAACGTGCGTGCTATGGCGAACATGAAGGCCACCTTAATCAAACAGCGCCGCGGGAGCTAGGGGCGGCGAAGCGCGCCGAGAAGTTAGCCACGGATGAAACACAGATGAAACACCGATTTCGTATGCCATTC
>DASSFG010000271.1:0-3215 GCA_035694685.1 Pirellulales bacterium | reverse complement strand
GGGCCGATAGGCTTGCACCTTCGGCTCGAACAGCCCCGAACTCAACGGCGCCAGAAAGCGGCAGCGCGAACAAACCATCCATCGCGGAAACGGCGCCACGGGCACTCCGATCTGATGCACTTCATCAAACCAATTGATGTTGCCGCCGATCGAATCCGGCGCTCTCGGCGGAGTGAGCAGCCGTGCCACCTGGCCGCCCAGTACATTTTGCACCGACGACAGCAACCGCTCTTCGCCAATCTCGGTGGAATGCGAGATGGGCCAATCCTCCAGTCCCATCACCAGCACCGACAGGTTCGGCAGATCGACCAGCGACCCGACGCCAAACGTCAACAGCACCTGACTCGGCCGCAATTCGCCCACTTCCGATTTCCGCATGGCGGTGGCCGACGTGCTCATGTCGCGGCCTCCTGGCTTTCGCCGTCGGTCGCAACGCGCTCCGGGGCGATCCCTGCCGCCATCTCATCCAAACCGCCGTCGTCGACGATCAACTTGATGGTCGGCTCGACGTCGCGGAGCGAGTTCAAGCAGGTGAAGTGCTCCCAGTGTCCTAGCCCGGTGGGTGACAACAGACTTATCGCCGTGCCTCGCTTTGGTCCGCTGCCGCCGCGTGGCTCGGTGTAGGTCAGCACTCGGCCGCCGGTCGTGTTCTGTGCTTCGGCTTTCCAAAGATCGACTTTGCCTTGCAGCTCGGCGCGCACCAGGTCGGCAAGCTGGTTGCCATCGTCGCCCACCAGCGCGGCACGCTCGGCAATGGTGTCGATCGCGTCTTGCACGTAGGGGTCGGTCACCTGGATTCTCCCCGCGGCTTCGTTCGGATTGAACTCGACGCCGCGCAAACGAATCAGCGACACCAGCAAGCCCGCCAGACCACGGTGCAGTGCACCCGGTGAAAACGGCGTCACCGACAGCGGCTCGACGTGCTTGTAGAAGGTGGCATGATAGTGCTCGAAGGTCTCATAGTGGGAGAGGTCGCGAGGCCGCGCCCAGTTGAACACCGTGCAAACGATGCCCGGCTTGTTGCGGCCGACACGGCTGGTGGCCTGAATGTATTCGGCCGTCGCCTTGGGCTGGCCGGCTACCACCATCAGGCCGAGCCGCTTCACGTCGACGCCCACCGAAATCATGTTCGTGGCCAACAGCACGTCGAGCGGCTTTTTGGGGGCCGACTTGAAGTCGCCCTTCTTGAGCAGTTCTTTTCGCCGCGCTTCCTGCTCGGGATCGAACGGGGCCTCCAAGCGGTCGAGAATCAGCGGAATGTCTTCCGACCGCATGCGCGAGGTCAGCTCGGCCAGATAGTCGGTTGAAAAGAACCGCTTGGCCAGTCCGCGGCGGTCCATCTTGCGGACGCGAGTGTAGACGTCGTCGTCTACCAATCGCCGCATGCCGCCCAACTCGCGCATCGAGTTAAAATAACCGACGAGCGTCATCCACGGATCGACGGCCAAACCGTACTTTTCGTAGAGCGTCTGGGCCGAGCAGAGAAACGCCACATACACGCGGATCAAGGCCGCTTTGAGCCGCCGCCCAGGAGCGCAGATGCCCAGGTAGCAGCGGCCCGGATGCTCGTCGCTCGGCTCCCGCTGAAGCGAAAAGAAATTCTCCTTCACGTCCAGACCGCTGGGCGGAAAGACGTTTACCTTCCGCAAGAACAGGCGATGCACCTGCGTGTCGGCATTTCGAATCGTGGCCGTCGAGGCGATCAGCTTGGGCCGCACCTTCTTACCGTCGACCTCCCACGTGCAAAGCTTGTCGATGGCCGTCTCGTACAGGCCCACCAACGTGCCCAGTGGCCCGCTGATCAGGTGCAGCTCGTCTTGAATGATCAAATCGGGCGGACGCAACGGACTTTGCTCTACGGTCTTGGCCGCCGGAGATCCGCTCTTCGTCGCCGGGTGAGAGTTGGAGTCTTCAATCTCCGGTGAGCGGAATCCGTGCCGCTGGCAGTAGCCGTTCACTTGCCCGAACAGCACCTGCACTTCACCTTTCCACGGCATCTGGGCAAATTTGTCGACGGTCGAGATCAAGAGCGTCGGCAAGCGGCGATAGATTTCTTCGTCGACCACGACCACCGGCAAGCCTTCTTCGGGCGCCTGCCGCTTGCTGAACAGGCATTGGCCGAACTTGTCGCCGCAAAACGTGAGCGTGCGGCCCGACTCCTGAGGGAACGGCTTCGGCTCCAGGTGCTTGCCCGGCTCGATGGCGCTGCCACACCACGGGCAAGTGGTCAACTGATACGGCGTGCCCACGCCTCCGCCGCCGCCAAAACGGTTGCCACGATACTGCATGACGGCCTCGGCGGCGTCTTCGGTCTTGTTGGGCGTCGTGCGACGGCCGACCCACAGTCCAATGCGAAACGGCGTCAGGCCCCAGCGCTGATCGCCTTCTTCCAGCGCCTTGCGGCGGATCGACTCGCACGCGCACAAGAGCGCGGTGGCCCGCTGAAACTGCTGAATGGTCAAGAGGCGCAGGGTGTACCGCATCAACACGGCCACGCCATTGTCGCCGGGCCGGCCGGCGACGATGCCTTGCAAGCGTCGAATGGCCATCGTATAGGCCGACAGGCCCAGGTAAGCTTCCGTCTTGCCGCCGCCGGTCGGAAAGAAAAGCAAGTCGGCCAGCGATTCCTGGCTTTCGCCGCGCTCCGGGTGATCGAGCCGGGTGACCGCCGGCAAGTTCAACAGAATGAACGCCAACTGAAACGGCCGCCACGTGCGATTGTCCGGAACGTCGATCTCGCGGTCGAAATCGACTTTCTTGTCGCGACGCACCTGCTCCGAAAGGATCGAATGCGTGCGTTGCAGCCACATGGCCCGGTTCATGAAGCGAAACGCCTCGCTGGCCTGCGGATTCTCCTCGATCAACTTCAGCCCGGCCTCCAGGCGTTTGAGCGTGGCCCGGCAATTTTCGATTGCTCTTTGGGCCGCGTCGGTGAAGCGGTCGAGTCCGTCGGCGCACTCGGCGATCTTGGCCGCTTGCGCTTCGATCCACGTCTGATAGGCGGCGATCAACGGCTCCAGCTTTTTCCGTAGTCCCGCGGGCTGCGTCTCAGCTAGTTCCTTCATGTCGAGCACGAGCGAATTCAGCTTGCCGAAGGCCGAGTTCTCCGCCGCGTCGTCAGCACTGGGCGGCGTAGTTTGCGGCACTTCATAGCGCGGCACGGTCTGCGTCTTCACGCGCACGGCCCGCTGGGGTGATTCGGGCGATACTTCCAC
>DASSFG010000270.1:0-7967 GCA_035694685.1 Pirellulales bacterium | reverse complement strand
GCCTCTTGATTGACCATCCGCTGCGGCTCGAATGCCATGCCGTCATCCACAAGACGCGTGTAGAGCATCGGACTGCCGTATTTCGCGTCGACCTTCGGCTCGGCCTTGCGCGATCCATTCCAGGCCACGTGTACGCGGTTGTCTTTGCCCAGTGCGAGCTGTGCACCGCGAATCGAACCAACAGCGATCGCACTGCCCGACTGGCTATTGACGCGGACCGGTTTCGAGAATCCCTCGGAACCGCGCGGCTTGCGGACATAATAGACGTTCCCCGCGGCTGGCTCGTCACCGAAATAAATCAAGTGCAGCGTGCCTTCGGTATCGACCGCCGCCTGGGGCTGAATGCCGCGCGGTCGGGACGCGCGCCAGCTTGACACTGGCGGCATTGTCCGTCGTCCCCGCATCGGCCAGGCGCTTGGCAGCCTTCGGCGGGGCAGCGAAGGCGCTGCGCGTATCAGCGCAGACGAAGCAAAAGGCAAACGCTGCTGCTACGGCGAGGACGCCAAATCTGTCGAAATCGGACGAGGTGCGCGACATGGAGTGGTTCTCCTCAGAACTCGGTCACTGGGCTTTCAGTATCCAAACAGAACAGCCTACCAAAAAAGTCGCAACGGGAATTCCAGCAAACGCCTCTCATCGACGATTTGCTGGCCCGCAATCGAAGGCTGCACACGATGAGGAGGTTGACTCATCTTGCGCCGAGCGCGAAGATAGGTAAGCGGATGGTCACGTCGTTCGCGGCACACCCTGCAGCTCGCGCGGAAAGCCAGGCCCAAAGCGATGACTCGCAAGGACGCACTGAAGAGATTGAATGGCCTGGCGCCCCAAGTTGACGATCATTTGCGCCGGATTTCCGACGATCCGACCAGCCGAGATAGATCGCATTGGACCGGCGAAATCAGGAACTGGATTCGGCAAATGGAAGCTTTGCTGCCGTCAGTCGGTGGCAAGACAGCGGAAAAATGGCGGGCACGCATCACCGAGTGGAAGGCGAGACTGGAGAGCTAGAATGAGCGTAGCGATTTCCAGACTTGAGCGGCTATTGGGCCGCATATTCGATGACGCCAGCGAAGGATTCCGAGCCGAGCTAACTCTCGAGGAGTATGAGAAGCGAAAGCACGACTTCGTGTTTCACATGACCGACTGGATTGGCGACCTGGAGCAGCTTGCGGTGCTATTTCGCGATCCTGACCAACACGACGAGGAGGCCGCATCCAAAGTGGTGGTTGGATTCCTCTATCACGTGATCCCTCATCTCAACGCCGCTGGCAGACTACTGCTCGGCGAGGTTGGCGACCCCTTTTTGCCCCACAAGAGCGGTTAACGAAGATCGCCACGGCGCATAAAAACGGCCGCCGCAGGCGGGGCAGGTACCTGGGCGGCCGAGCTGACTTGCGCCAGCTAACCGGACTATATCCGGCCGCTTCACGAATTGCAAGCACTCGGACAAAAAAAATTTGTGGTCAGGCGACGGCCAAAAACCAGGAGGATTCAGGCCACGCCGGTTCCGCTGCCAGTGCAGGCAATGGCGCCGCGGGCGTGGTCGGCAAGGACGGACAATTCCTCTTATTCCGTTAACGGTGGGTTCAGAATTTGGGCAGGATGCAGGGGCAAAGGGAAGCGGTTTATACTGGTCGATCGGGTTCCGCCGACCTTATTTGAAGTACGTCCTTGTCGTGGCCCTGCTCGCTAACCCTCCGGCCGCAAGGGATGCGGTAACGATCTGCACGGAGGCGATATGTTTCTGAGCCAACGGCGCCGGTCCGGCCAGAAGCTGACGGTACTCTGTCTCGCCATCGCTGCCGGCTGTCAAGGGCCACGGCCGACCGCCCAGCCCGCAGCGTCTGTCGCTCCCTCGTTGCCGAACCGCGCGACGGACACGGCCACGCCTCTACCGGCTGGAAGGGAACAGAGGGGGCAAGACGAAGACAGACGCAGGGTTAACAACTCTCCCGCTCTACAATTCGGTTCGCCGCGGCCTCAGGGCGCGCAAGAAGTGGCTACGTTTGGCGGGCACCGTCAAGGAACGCCCGCCGCCGCCAAATTCACGCCTACTCGCGTTGTGGGTTTCCAGCAATATCCCCAACAAGCGATAACGGTGGACGAGCCGTTTGCGGGCCGGCAGGAGCTGCAGCTTCCTGCGCTTCTCAGTGAGGTGCAGGCCCGCAACCAGACGCTGTCGGCAATGCGCGCCGCCGCGCTGGCGGCTGCCGAGCGCTATCCGCAAGCACGGGCGCTGGACGATCCCGTGTTCACCGGCATGCTCGCCCCCGCGTCGCTGAGCTCGGCCGTGACGAGCGTGCCGGGAAACGTCGCCGGCTACGTGGTCGGAGGCGCGCAAAAGCTGCCGTGGTTTGGCAAACGGGAACTGCGCGGCCGGGCGGCGCTCGACGAGAGCGTCGCCGCGCGCTGGGACGTCGGCGACGCGCGGCTGACGATCATCGAGGCCGCGGGACTGGCCTACTACGACTATTATCTGCTGCGGCAAGACCTCGCCTTGAACGCCGAGAATACCGCCAAGCTGCGAGAGTTTCACGACATTGCCGCGCGGAAATACGAGGCGAACCTGGCGCCGCAGCAAGACATGTTGCAAGCCGAGGTGGAGCTCGCCGAACTGGCCCGCCGACAGATCGAGCTGGAGCGGCTCCAGCGGATTGCGATTGCGCGGATCAACACGTTGATGCACCGTCCGCCCGACGCCTACCTGCCTGCGGCGCCGGCGAGGCTCGCCGCTCCGCTGCTCATCCTCTCGGCGGCCGAGCTGCGCCGCTCGGCGTTGGCGCAACGGCCCGACCTGGCGTCGTTATCGGCCAAGATTCGCGCCGAGCAGGCACGGTTGCAGCTTGCCAAGAAGGAATTCCTGCCCGACTTCGAGGCCTTTGGCCGCTACGACAATTTCTGGAGTCAGGCGTCGCTGCGCGGGCAAGTAGGCGTGAACATGAACGTGCCGCTGTATCGCGACAAGCGTTATGCCGCAGTGCGCGAAGCACAGTGGCGTGTGGCCCAACGGCGAGCGGAGTACGAGCAGCGGATCGACGACATCCAACGTGAAGTGCAAACGGCCTACGAGCGGTTCGATGAAGCGCAGCAGACGGTTGGGCTCTACACCAACCAGATTCTGCCTGCCGCGCGAAAGAACGTCGCTTCGGCCTTTGCCGCCTACGAAACGAGCGGCGGTGACTTTTTGCGACTCGTGGCTGCGCAGCGGCAGCTCATCAGCTTGCAAGAGCGCTATCAGGAGGCGATTGCCGGTTACCATCGCCGGCTTGTCGAGCTGGAGCGCGTCGTCGGCCAGCCTCTCGACGCCGCGCCGCCACACCCCTAGCCACCCGGCGTTGCGGAGCCATTCGTTGGATGCATTGCACGAGCTAACGGCGGTTGCCGAAAAGCGGTGAGAGCATAGCCCCCGGCGACTGTCTTGTTGCCGGCCCTGCCCATACGCTAGCTTAAACCACATGAGCGGTACATTGCCGACGTGGCTGGAGCGGTGGCTGGGGGTGCCGGCGGCGGGCACGGGCGAAGGCACGGCGTGGTCGATCGACTCCACCTGGCCCTGGGCGCCTTGGGCGACACTCCTGTTCGTGTTCGCCGCCGCCGCTTGGATCCTGTTCTGGTATCACCGCGAGGCAGGCGCCGCCCGCCGCTTTTATCGCTGGATGCTCGCCGGGGTGCGACTGGCCCTGGTCGTATTGCTCTTGGCCATGCTGGCCGGTTACGTGCTTTCGCTCAGCCGCACCGGACTGGCTTACGTGGTGGTGATCGTCGACGATTCGGCCAGCATGGGCACGGTCGATCGTTACGAAGACGCAAAACTGCGCAAGGCCGTCGCCGCTCATCTCAAGCAAGCGGGCTATAGCGAAGGTTCAAGGCTCAATCTCGGCAAGAGCTTGCTCTTGGAGAATGACGCGGCGCTCGTCAAAGAGCTCGGCCGCCGGTACAAGCTCAAGCTGTATTTCGTCTCGAATAGTGCGCGGCTGCAATCGGGCGACGCCGACCAGTTGGCCGCGGACGTTCGCGATGTCGAGGCCCTCGGCGATAACACGCGATTGGGAGAGGGCATCGAGGCGGCGATTGACGACTTGCGCGGCAACCCGCCCAGCGCCGTGCTCGTCTTTTCCGACGGCGTGAACACTGCCGGCGCCGGCCTGGCTGATGGCGCGGCCTATGCGCGGCGAAAAGGCGTGCCGTTGTTTACCATTGCTCTCGGCAGCGAGACGCCTGTTCGCGACATCGAGCTGACCGACCTGCTCGTCGACGAGGTCGTGTTTGTCGACGACGTGGTCAACTTCGAATTCAAACTCACGTCGTCGGGCTTGGAGGGCAAAGAGGTCAAGGTCGTGCTGCGGCAGAAAGACGAACCAACGCCACTGGTCGAGACGACGATGACGCTGCCCGCCGGCGGCGAGACCCAGCGCGGCCGGCTCGCTTATCGGCCGACGGAAGTCGGCGAGTACGATTACGTGGTCGAGGTCGAACGCATCGCCGAGGAAAACCAGGGCGATAACAATCGCCAGCAGCGGCACGTGAGCGTGCGGAAAGAACAGGTGCGCGTGCTGCTGGTGCAGGCGTATCCCAGCTATGAGTTTCGCTACCTGAAGCATCTCCTGGAACGCGACAACACCGTCAAGCTGAAGACGGTGCTCCAGGAAGCCGATCCCGAATACGCCCAGCTCGACGAAACCGCCCTGCCGGTTTTTCCCGTGCGTCGCGAAGAGCTTTTCGATTACGACGTGCTCGTATTTGGCGACGTCAATCCGGCGTTTCTCAGTGCCACGGCGTTGGCCAACATCCAGGCTTTCGTCGAAGAAAAGGGAGGCGGCGTGGTGTTTGTGTGCGGGCCGCTTTATACGCCGATGGCCTATCGCGATACTCCCTTGGCCGAGCTGTTGCCCATCGACTTTGAGACGTCGGCCGGCGTCGACCCCGGCGAGATCGTCAATGAGCCGTTTCAGGTACAGCCGACGGAAGCGGGCCTGATGGCCCCCACGATCCAGCTTGGCGAGACCCTGGCTGAAACGGTGTCGGTCTGGCAGAAGTTGCCGCCGCTGTACTGGCTATTCGCGGCCCCGGCGCTCAAGCCCGCCGCTCGAATCTGGGCTGAGCACCCGGTGCGGGCCACGAATGACGGCCGGCATCTGCCCGTCATCGTCATGCACTATGCCGGTTCCGGCAAAGTGGTGATGCACGCCACCGACGAGACGTGGCGTTGGCGTTTCCGCGTGGGCGACGTTTATTTCGCGCGTTACTGGGTGCAAACCATTCGCTATTTGAGCCGTTCCAAGCTGCTGGGCAAAGACCGTTCGGCGGAGCTGACCACCGACCGCCGCGAGTACCGCCGCGGCGAAAACGTGCGCCTGCGAGTGCGCTTCTTCGACGAGCGCCAGTCGCCTGCGGAAGACGACGGCGTGACGATCATCGTCGACCGTGAGCAAAGCCAGACCCAGCGGCTGGCCTTGCAACGCCACGCCACGAACCGCGGCGTGTTCGAAGGCGTACTGGTCCGCCCTCCGGAAGGGGTCTATCATGTGGCGGTTGCCTCGCCGACCCTGCCGGGCGAAGCTCCGGCGGCCGACTTTCGCGTGGTGGCGCCGCCGGGCGAGCGTGCCCGATTGCAAACCGACGTGGCCGCCTTGCGTCGTGCCGCCTCCGACACGCGCGGCCGTTCCTACGACATTGCCACGGCCGGCCGCCTGTTGCGCGAGTTGCCCGAGGGCCGGCAAGTGAAGACCGACCCGCTGCCGCCGCTGCCGCTGTGGAACCACTGGTTGTTGATGGCCGCGTTTCTCGTTTTGCTTGTCGGCGAGTGGTGTCTGCGCAAGTGGGCGGGAATGATGTAAAAACAAATTCGAGCATGTCGAGGCGCCCTGGACCCGTGAACTTTTTGCTAGCCTGAACTGGAATGACGAATGACCAATGACGAATGACGAAAGATGACGAAATCCGAATGACGAAGGCAGTACGGTCGATAAAGCCGCCAATCAGGGAACCTGCGGTCGGCCGTTCTGTCTTCGGATTTCGTCATTCGGGCTTCTTTCGTCATTCGGATTTCGTCATTCGTCATTCCCGCTCGATGTTTGTACAATACGCTGCCCCTGGCGCTAACCTGGCACCTTGAGAGGTATGACCACCATGGCTCATTCCATCCTGTTTGTCGGCACTGTAGGCGAAGGCGTTTGGCGCAGCACCGATGGCGGCGGCGAGTGGAGCCGTGCGAGCAAAGGCATGTTCGTCGAATGCGACGTGCGCGCTCTGGCCATCGATCCGCACCGCCCCAACGTCGTTTATGCCGGAACTAACGAAGGCGTCTATCGCACGGAAAACGCCGGCGACGATTGGACGCGGCTCGACGGCCCGCTGAACGATTTGATCACCTGGTCGTTGCTCGTCCTTCCAAGCCAGCCGCAGACGCTGTTGGCCGGCACGCGTCCGCCGCGCCTTTTTCGCACGATCGACGCGGGACGCAACTGGCAGGAAAGCGACGCGCGTCCCGCGCAGGAATGTGCAGGCATCGTCTTCAATCGAGTCACCACGCTGCGGTCCGATCCACTCCAGCACGAGCGGGTTTGGGCGGGTGTCGAAATCGACGGCGTATGGACCAGCGTCAACAGCGGTGCAAACTGGACTCGCATCGGGCAAGGCTTGTCGTCGGCCGACATTCACGGTCTGGCGATCGTTGCCCGCGACGGCCGCCGCGTGATGCTGGCGACCACGAACAACGACCTTAACATTAGTTATGACGATGGTCAGACGTGGCAACCACAAGAGATCGGCAAACAGTTCGGCCACAGCTATTGCCGCGGCCTTGTTCAGCGGCCCGATCGCGCCGAAGTGCTCTTTTTGGGCAATGGCGACGGGCCTCCCGGCAGCGTCGGCGCTGCCTGGCGCAGCCTCGACGGCGGGCAACGCTGGCACAAGCTGCCGTTGCCCGGCGTGCCCAACTCGACGATCTGGGACTTTGCCATCAATCCTTCGTTGCCCGACAACGTTTACGCCTACAGCGTGAGCGGGGAGGTCTACCATTCGCCCGACGGCGGCGACTGCTGGACGAAGCTTGCTCACGAGTTCGGCGAAATCCGTTCGTTGGCTTGTCTGCCCGGCCTGCAACCGATCGTTTGAGAGGTTGACGCCTCCGCTCGCCACAGGCGAGCGGCACACGTAAGTGTGCCGGTAGTGTTGGGCCAATCTATTAGCGTCATGCGGCCAAAACGAAGCGACATCACCGGGAGGCTGACGCCTCCCGCTCGCCACAGGCGAGCGGCAACACCCTTGGTCAGGCCTGTAAGGCCAACGTGTCAGGCTGCGTGGCAACAACCGAACAGACAAAAACGACGGGCCGTCCCACCTGCCGGGAACGCCCGTCGTCATGAATGGAATTTGAGCGGTAGCGCGCACCTTTGACGTTCACGCTCTACCGCCGCGATGATGAAACGCTAGTGTCCCATCAGCAGATAGAGCACCAGTAATACTGGCAGCGGCACACCCAACAGCCACAACACCGCCCAACCAATCTTGCCCTCGCGTTCGTCGGGGGCGCTGAAGGCTTCCTTGGCCTTGTCGACAACGTGTTCGGCAGCCTGTTTGACTTTGCCGGCCGCCTGATCGGTCTTTCCTTCGCGGCGAAGTTGGTCGTCGTCGGTTACCGCCCCGGCGGCTTCCTTTACGCGCCCCTTCATTTCGTCCGTTTTGCCTGACATGGTTGAATTCTCCTTCAAAAGCAGTGTTTCAGACTCCACCGCAGGAGACGCAAACATCGGGCCAACCATCGCCCAGAAAATGCCGAGTTGGCTGATTCGAAATAACCTCCCAAAGTAGTTTGACACTGGCCTGCGCGAAATTCGCCTCCGCCACGCAGTCTAGGTGATGCTGTTTTTATTCCGCCACGACGGGGCTTGCCCCCGTCGAGCGCTGACTGACCGGCTAGATGTGCGGATCCCATACACTCCGTTCCGCGTTGCGTCCGCCGCCTT
>DASSFG010000269.1:0-7889 GCA_035694685.1 Pirellulales bacterium | reverse complement strand
CCAGCCGACGACTCGCCCGATCGGCATGGTCACCGGCGCCAGCGCGCCCAGCAGCGGCAGATTGGCCGTCGCCGCCGCGATCGAATATAAAACCTGTCCGGCCGCGGCGCCGCAGAACCCCGCCGTCGCGCCGCCAATCGCAGCGACCGTTGCTTCCCTTGAGTTCAAAGCCACCCGGTGCAGGTAGCGGTTTTGCCCGGCCACCAGCGCCAACGACATGCCGCAAGCGGCAAGCAGTCCCCAGGCGGCGGTACGGAAAAAGCTCGTCAAAAAACCTTGGCGTGCGCCCCCGGCTTCCACCAATGAGCCGCCGTAAATCGCTTTCTCCGCCTTTCGGAAGCCTTCGTCGAAATCGCCCGCAGCGACGTTGAACACCAGCTTGCGGTCGCCGGTGACCTGTGCCAAGAAATCGGTCTGGGCGTCGCCCGTGCCAATGGCTACGATCCGCATGCCTGACGACCGGCACTGTTGGGCGGCGGCCAGAGTTGACGGCCCATTGTCAGGTTCGCCGTCCGTAAAGAGCAAAATGCTGCGGGTCACGCCACCGTCGCGCCAATCCTCAGGCAGCTCGCCAAGCTGATTGGCGGCGGCCTGTATGCCAATATCCATCGCCGTCGTTCCGCCGTCATATAGTTCGCGGATGGCACTTTGAAGCTTTGCGGGATCGTCATTGATTCCCGCCGCGCGATGTACCGTTTGGCCAAAGCCAATGACGCCGATCCGGTCGGCAGGCGTACTGTGTCTGGCGACAAATGCAATCGCCGCGTCTTTGACCTCGCGCAGCTTTTGTCCCGGCTGATCGATGCCCATGCTGCCCGAGCAATCGATCAACAGGCAAACTGCCTGGCGGTTGGCGACTGCGCGGGAGCGCGTCGCCGCCAGCAGCAATTGTCCTACGAGGGCGCCGGCAAGGCAGCCCGCGGCGCCCCAGAGAGCAAACTGCCGCAGCTTGGGATCGCGGAACGCTTCAAGTTGGGGTGCGAGTGGGATCGTGGTCATTGGGGTCGGCCTCGTCAGCCGCTTTCTCGGTAACCGGCACGGCCTCGTCGGCCGGCTCCTCAGCGGTTGCCGCTACCTGTTTCAACGCGTCGATAGTCTCATCCACGGCGGCGTCAAAGCGCAACGCGTCGCCGCCTTCGACCGCTTCCGTTAGCGAGGCCACCGGCGTTTGGTCCATGTCGTCGGACGCAGGTTGCGCCTCAACGCTTTCCCGATCGCCCTCGGCGACCGCTTCCGCCGGCGCCCCATCGTCAGGCAACGGTGCTTCGTCGGCGGTCAGCGCCAGGTCGGGGCCGATAAGCTCATCATAATCGACGGTCGGCGCGGGCTGCTCCTGAATTACCCGCAACAAAACGAGCGTACTGTCATCGAACCGCATTTGCTTGGCGTCGCGCAGCGAAAAAATCTCGGCCCGCCAGTCTTCGTCGGAATAATCCCAATAGCGCGGCCAGGCGACGGCTTCGCCCGACTCCTGCCGTTCGACGGCCCAGAGTGCGACGGCGTCGGTGGCCAGTACCAGCAAGTCGCCGGGCAAGCAGTCGTGTTCGCGGACCCTGAATTCCAGCAGATGATCGAGCTGCTGATCGACGCTCGCGACCACGGCGGGGTTGAGTCCGAACTGCGACGATCTCTCCAGGGGAAACCAATACAAAAGCTCGTCGTCACGGAGGTGGAACAGGCAGGTATCACCGATTGCGAACGTTTGGAGGCCATAGCGCGTGGCCAGGCCGGCTTCGTTCGTCTCCGTGGGCAACAGCTCCAGCCAAAGCAGCGTCGTCATGGCGCCATCGACCATTTTGGGCCGCTGATACCAGGTGAGTTTGCTCGTATCGACGCTGTTGAGCCAGGCCGCCCGTTTGTCGGCGAGCCAGGTCTGAAAAGCCGCGGCATCGTCGAGGGGCGGAGGCTCGGCAATCACCCCGAGAGTCAGTAGCCGCGCCCAGGGACCCGAGAAAATGGCGGAACTGACGCCATCGGCAATGGCCGCTCGGCCCGTTTCGGCATCGAGTGCGAAAGCGTCCTGATATTGGGCCGTTTCGTCGGCATCTTTCGGCAGCCAAAACGTTCGGGCTTCAAAGCGCATGCAGCGTGGACGAAAAGACGCTTGCGGCCAGCGGCGATGAGACCATGACCTTTTTCAAACTTGCCGCAACCGCACCATCTTAGGCAGCCCACACGAAATAATCTACCGCGATTCAGCGAACGAATTGCACGACGTGGAACAAGAGCTTGGGCACCTTCTTCCGCGTGATCGCGGCGGCGACTTCCGACCGCAAGCGGCCGATGGCCGCCATCAGGCGCCGCCGCACTTCAACGGCGTCGAAGGTGGCGTCGCTGACGGCGACGGGATAAACGGTCACGAGCAACTGCGAGGCGTCAGGCGCCGGCACAACGCTCATGACTTGCAGATCGCGCAGCAACTCATCGTCGCACTCGCCGCTGAGCACGTAGTTCAACGTGTCGGCCACCTGGCTGCAAAGCTGCAGCGTCTTGCGGCCCGTGCTGCGATGCTCATGCGAAGAGCGAAGCGCACCGGTCAGCGACAGAAAATCATCGCGCTCGGCTTCGTCGGCAAATTGCCGGTTCAGTGGACGTCGGAATCTCATTTGCGGCAACACGGCTGAATCGCACTGGGCAGATACCACCCTCTAGAGACAACCGTGTCGCGGGAGGGTTCACGCGATGGCGCACAAGCCCTCCCGTGCGCTTGATTCCGATTTCCGCGGCAAACGCGGGCAAGGCGATTAATAAATGCCGATGCCGATAGCCGGTCCGTACCAACCCGGTCCCCAGGCCCGATAGTAGGGTGCTCCATAGAAGCGAGGGCCGTAGCCATAATAGACGCGCGGACCATAGATCGGACCATACACCCGCGGCACGATCACGCCAGGGCGATAGGGCGGCAACACCACCCGCGCCACCGTTCGTGCCACGGGCCGTGGATAAACGTAATACGCCTGCGAGGTCGATGCGGCACCCAGTACCAACGCGCCCAGCAAGGCCCCAATGACGGCAAACCGTTTCATGTGATTATCCTCCGTTGTTATCTCGGGCCGCCCGGCACGAGGGAGCGAAAATGCCAGGCGTGCCCTTTTTGAATCCCTGTTGGTTCTTGTTATACGCTCCATTGCACTTTCTGGAAGGAGGTAAACGCACGTTCGATGCCGAGAGTCGCGG
Source organism: Pirellulales bacterium (assembly GCA_035694685.1). Classification (GTDB taxonomy): domain Bacteria; phylum Planctomycetota; class Planctomycetia; order Pirellulales; family JAICIG01; genus DASSFG01. Next base: position 4,712 of record DASSFG010000269.1, on the reverse strand, counting down.
TGCAAGCCGCAACCTATTGCAATCCAACGATTTGCGTAATTCAGCCTGGTATCTCGGTTGGGCCGGGATCACGTCCCCGTCGTCTCGAATTGACTACACTTGTATCAGTTCGGCCTTGAAGTCGCGTTCTGGCGGCTATGCCGCGTGTGCCATGCCTGTCACGGCGTTTCATCGTTCGCCGCAGTTAGAGCCGAGTCTTTTACAACGCGTCTTTTCACGGATCTGGGCATCTCGGCCGGAGCAAACAGTCCTTCCGGCACTTAAGGAGGAGTACAATGAGACAGTTCAAACTGATTCTAGGCGTTGTCGCGTCGGCATTGGTCGCCATGTCGGCAATCAAGTCGGCGGCTGCAGCAGGTTGTGGTGGCTGTTGCCAGCGCGGCTGCCAGAGCGCTACGCCGTGCTGCAAGCAAGCCTGCACTGCCTGCTGCCAACAGACTTGCCAGCCGGCTTGCGGCTGCTGCCAAAAATCCCGTTGCCAACGTGGCCACTCTTGCCGTCATCACCATCACAACCGCTGCTGCCAGCCGGCCTGCGGTTACGGCACGTGCGGAGGTTGCTCAACGATGGGCACGTCCGGCGCCGTTGCGGCGCCCGGCGCAGAGCCGCCTGCCGCTCCCGAAGCGCCCTCGCCCAGCGACGCTCCGGCCGTCCGATAAGATCACGTCATTGCTTGGCAAGGCCCGAAGCGCAGGCGGGAAAGTTGAGCGACGTCGCTCGTCGGCGCTTCGGGCCTGGGCCGGGAAGGGTTCAGGGTTCAGCAACCAGCGCCGGACGTGAGACCATCGGAGGCTTGATGGCGCGCTTCAACTATACGCGCAGGCGCTCGCGGTTTAAGCGCTCGACCAAGAAGTCGATCGCTTTGCGCGCCATCAAGTCGGCGTAGCTCGCAGCTTGCCCGGCGGCCGACGTTTCCAGGTCGGCTTCGTGCGGAATTCCGAGCGCGGAGAGTTTCATCTTCAGGCGCTCGGCGCTGCCATACCAACGCTCGTCACTGGGGTCGGCGGCGAACCAGATGTTGCGTGGCCAATTGAGCGGGTGAACGTGCAAGGTGGCCGTTTCTTGCCGTGCCGCTTCCGGTTCGGCATAAATATCGCGCAGTGCCTCCTCGTCTTCGTCGTAATAGGCAAGCTGATAGTCGATCGCCGGCGACACCGCTGCGACAATCGGCAGCCTGGCGGGATACTTGAACGATAGACGAAGTGCGCCTTGGGCGCCCATGCCGATGCCCAACATCGCCACTTGAGGCGGCTGCGATGGCCAGCGCTCGGCAACGTGCGACAGCACGTGGTCGATCACAAACCGCTCGGTCGACAATGCCTCATCGAACTGCGGCCAAACGCGTTCGGTCCACCAGCTTCGGCCGCTGAGTGGGGCAATGCACGCCAGGCCATGCCGGCTGAGTTGCTCGACGTACTCGACCCGACCTTGCAAGCCGCCCGCATCGACGTCGTGCAGGAACACCACCGCCGCGCCGTGCGCATACCGCCCGGCGGGCTCGACAACTTGGCAGCGGTGTCCGGCGAGTAGGATCTCGCTGATGTCAGCAGACACTAAACGACCCGTCGATCTTCCTGACATTGGCGCCGAGAAGTCGCCAGACGTCACAGGTTACTACGCTGATAGCCGTCCGCGATTACCGGGCGCGCCAACTTCGGTGGCTGGGGCAGAAGCTGGCCGCAATCGGTTTTGCCAGCGGCCACACACGCTGCCGGCCAGCGATGCCCCGGTGCCTCCGCTACCGGGGCATCGCCGCGACGATACCTTTTTCGCAAAACCAGCCGCGCGTCGCGGCTCTGCCCCAGCCACCACTGCGATCGGCGTATTTGACGCCCGGTAATCGCGCACGGCTATTTAGCTTGTGCTTGACTAGAGAGGCGTGACGGTCGAAGCCTTGGGGCCTTTGCCCTTACCGCCTCCGCCCTGATCGAGCGCGAACTCGACTTCCTGGCCTTCGCGCAGGTCGTCAAACTGCCCACCCTCGACCACCGACGTGTGGAAAAAGACGTCCTGGCCTCCCTGTTGCTTGATGAACCCGAAGCCCTTGTCTTGCACGAGCTTCTTGATTGTTCCCTTTGGCATGGCACAACTCCCGAACTAACGAAAACTCTTCACTCGCGAAATTATAAAACGTGGCAACGGTCCGCCGCCGTTCGCTGTGCGGCAGCGGCTGCCATCTAACCGTTGGAACAGCTCCAAGAAACGCCTGCTGCTCTAATGCAGCACATCGAGAGTTGGCCAACACGAAAGACTGGGGCGTATTCTACTGCCCCCGCCCGCCCTGAGCAACTAGCGCTGGCCTGTTGTACTGCCACCAAGCCCATCCTGCGACGCGTGGTGTCTTAACAGTGAGTTGTCCGGCAGAGGTGGCAATATCTGTAGGTAGTGTCGCCAGTCCCGTCCTGCGACGCCGCATGTTGAAAAGCGCCGTGGCCCAAGGGATACTAAAGGCTCGCCGCGGCGATCCGGGCAGGCACCGGCTCCGCGTCGGCAAACGCCCCATTCCTTCGGCCACCGCGCCACACTCAGGAGCTCGCCCGATGAAAATATTTGCCCACGGATTTGCCTTTGCGTTCGTCTCGTTGCTCGCCCTACCCGTGCTTTGCCAGGAGAAGGCGCAGCCGGTGCGGATGGGTTGCGGCAGCATGACCTTTGACACGGTACCGGGCTGGGGCCTCCGCCCGGACGGAACTTCGGCGCTAGGTCCAACGCACGGCGCCGTGGTCATCGACAAGTCGGGCAACGTCTACACCAGCGCCATCAAAGGAGTGGTCGTCTTTTCGCCCGACGGAAAAGTGATTCAGGAATACCTGGGCGACAAGTACTCGAGCATCCACGACATGGAGATACGCGACGAGGGCGGCGACGAATTTGTCTACTGCGCCCGCAACAGCAATGCCGAGGGCATCAAGTTCAATGCCCATAGCGGGGAGATTGTTTTGCGGCTGGGCTTTCCTGAAGAGTCAGGACTGAACCTCAAGCAGTTCAATCCGACGGCGATCACAGTCGCTCCCAACGGCGACATTTTTCTGGCCGATGGCTACGCCAGCAACCACATCTTCAAGTTCGACAAGTCGGGCAAATACCTGATGCACTTCGGCAAAAAGGGGAACGATCTGCGGGAGTTCAATACGGCGCACGGCATGACGCTCGACACGCGTTACGATCCGCCGCGGTTGCTCATCTGCGACCGCAACCACCAGCCCAAGGGCCGCCTGTTGCACTACGATCTGGACGGCAACTTCATTGACGAAGTGGTTAACGGGCTGGGCATGCCGACGTCGGCCGCCGTTCAGGGAGACTTTGTCTCGGTGCCCGACCTACACGGCCGCCTGGTGATTCTCAACAAGAACAACACGATCATCGCCGTGCTCGGCAACAATCCCGATCCGAAGAAAGGGGGCGAATACAACATCCCGCAAGACAAGTGGATCGAGGGCATCTTCAGCGGCACCCACGGTTCGTACTGGGACAAAGACGGCAACCTTTACGTGCAGGACTGGAACGTCGCCGGGCGCATCATGAAGCTGGTGCGCGTCAAGTAAGGCGGCTTGGCGTAATGGGTGCCATCGTTTAACCGCAGGGCCAGCGGCCCGCGCTCTTGTAGCCCGCACCCAGAAAGTACTCGCCTGCGCTTAAATGAGCAGATCGGACTTTGAGTCTGAGCTTGCGTGGCGGATCGCTCACCGACCAACACAACCGGAGATAAGTTAACCGCCCGCGCGAAAACGCCGCTCGGTTAACGTAATGGCGAGCGGCAGGTGGGCTCAACTGGCTAAATTAGCCAGTTATCGCGTTGCCGCGTCATTGTTTTACCGAATTGCCAAAGAGCTCCGCCCGCCCGCGACTGACTTCGTGAGACGCGTAGCGGACTTCGTGAGAAGTCAGTCGTAGCTGACTTCGTGAGAAGTCAGGCCGCCGGCGCGCCGGGACACAACCCGGCTGCCAACCACCGACCCAATTCCCCTTGTCAAAAAAGAATTACCGTTGTCAAAAACAAAAGTCGGGTTGTTGAATTTGCCGTTCTAAACTGTTTGGTTTCAAAACGATTGCGTCAACCGCCCTCTGGCGTTGCAAACCTGCCCGCAACCATAAATCTGGGGGATAGACCCATTTTGAATTTGTCATCGGCCGCATCTTTCGTAGCCGGACTCGTGAGAGTTCGGGCCGGCCAACATCGTCGGAACCACGGATTTCACCGATGGGCACCGATAGTACATTCCGTGGCTCGGCACCCTCGATTGTTGTTCCTCCATCTTTGATCCGCATCCCTCATCCCTCATCCTTCATCTCTCATCCTTCATCTCTCATCCTTCATCTCTCATCCTGACTGCGAACTGGCTTGGCGTGCGTTCATTCTCACCAGCGCCGAAGCCGGGCAAGCTGAACCGCCAGGGAGCCCGCTCTATCGGCTCAAAAAAGATGCACGCGTACGCTAACGTGCGTACATTTCTGGCGGCGATCCGCGACTTACCCGCCCGGGAACTACGAGCAATCAAAAAACGCCGGCATCTGGCCAACGGTGCAAATTTGCACCGCTCCTTCGGCCCCAATACTGGCTCCCCCGTCACTGCTCACCTTTTAGGCACACTCGGGAATGAACGCGGAACCTTTGCGACACCGGTCTACTTTCCACTTGCTACTTTCTACTTTCTACTGTCTAGGCCTCCCCATGTTCTACCGCGCAACTGGCTTGGTGGGCTCCGTGCGCG
>DASSFG010000268.1:0-8000 GCA_035694685.1 Pirellulales bacterium | reverse complement strand
GGGTGAAGCGCCGCAGGTCGGCGGCCAGCGCGCCAGCGGTCGGGTAGCGATCTGTCGTCGAGCGCGCGAGCGCCTTGAGGCAAATCGCCTCCAGGTCGCGCGGCAAGCCGGGCCGCAATACCGAAGGGCGCACGAGATCGGCGGCGCTCACGAGCCGCAAGGTTTCCAGGTCGTTGGCGCCTTTGAACGGCGGACGTCCGACCAACAATTCGTACAGAATGGCGCCCAAGGCGTAGATATCGGTTGCCGAGCCAACGTCTTCGTTGCGGCCATCAGCCTGTTCGGGGGCCATGTACGAGGGCGTGCCCAGCATGGTGCCGGTGTGTGTGCGGTCGCTGGCATCGTCGTCGATCAGGCGGGCCAAGCCGAAGTCGGTGAGGCAGGGCACGACGAGCTGCCCGAAAAGAGGAGTGGCGCCGGAAGATCCGACGTCGGCCGGGGCGAGCAAGATGTTGGCGTGCTTGATGTCGCGGTGTACGATGCCCCGCGCATGAGCGTGGGCCGTGGCGTCGGCCAGCAGTGCAACCAGTGCCGCAGCTTCGTGCCACGGCAAGAGCGACGACTGCTCTTTGAGCCAATTGGCCAGCAAGGGGCCTTCGCAATAAGCGGCCGCGATGTAACACAGTGGCCCATCGTCGCCCACCTCGTAGATCGGCACCAGGTTGGGATGCGCCAGCGCGCTGGCGGCCCGGCCTTCGCGCAGGAAACGGCGGTGCAAATCGGGCGTGACGAGCACCTCGGGCCGCGGCACCTTGAGCGCCACCAGCCGGCGCAGACGCGGATCGACGGCCAGAAAAACCACGCCGTGCCCGCCGCGGCCGATCTCGCGCAAAAGCTCGAACCGTCCGATCGTCGGCTTGAGCGGCGTGTTCGTCGCTTGACTCAAATGCGAATCGCACTGTGGCAAGGTGCCCGAAGGGGGCCGCGTGCGTGCCAGCAGCGACATACAGGCCAAGGCGGCACGCAAGCGGGGCTGAAGTTGCGGCGGAACGAGGGCCTCGTCGAGCGACGGCGCTTCGCCGCGGGCCAGCGCCTCGTCGTAGGCGATCAAGAGCGATTCATAGAGCTCTTCTTGCGCGGGTGTAGGGAGTTGGTCATCTGGCTTGTCCATACGACATGCTCACCCCTCATCCCCCTCATCTGTCATCGCCACGCGCAACTGCTCGATGGCCCGCACCCAAAGCTTTCGCGCCGCTTCCGGCGAGCGGCCCATCAAGGCGCCGATCTCGTCAAATGACTTGCGCTCGGTATTACGCAGTTGAATCACGGTCTGATAATGGTTGGGCAAGCATGCCAGGGCCGCCGCCAGGCGATCGGCTTCTTCGGCCGCCGCCACCTGGCGGCTGGGAGTCTCGACGTCGGCGGCCAATTGCCACTCGCCCCAGGCCGAAAGCGAGCGTTCGCTGCGCACGTTGCGTTTGGCGGCGAGGCGGTACTGGCGCACGGCCTGGCCTGCGCGATTCTGTAGAATGCGGTTCAACCATGCGATCAGTTCTTGTTCCGTTTGCCCGCGAAACGCTTCGAATCCCTGCTCGGCATCGAGGAACGTCTGTTGAACGAGGTCCGAGGCGCCCATTTTCCCTTGCAGGCCCGGATCGAGTTCGCGCTCGGCAACCAGCAATAGATAATCGCGGCAACGCTCGAAAAGCTTTCCTCTTGCGTCGGCCGACCCCTCGCGTCCCGCCACGATCGCGTCTAATGCTTCCGCGGCTGCTACCTCGAACGCCATGTCCTGGGCCTGCATAAATAGATGCTCTTTCTGCAAAAAGCGGACGCCCGCGGCCAGACAAGGCAGCCCGGGACCTACCACCAATGGAGTAGTCTCCGGAGAAAACGTGACCCTTGTCAAGCAAATAATACTGTGATTCTTGGTAGTGAAACACGTTCACCAATTCTCGCCGAGTAAGGCAGTCTTTTCTGTTGACGCAGGTGGATGGGCCAAGGGAGGAGTGCCCAAGAATTTCGCGGCCGCGGTCGAGCGGAGCGAGACGGCGATCGGGGTGCGCAAATCTGCCTAGGCCGATCCATTGAACGCCGAACCGAACTGCCTGCCTACCCAAGCCAATGAAAGCTGCGTATCGTACTGTAATGACGACTTATGCAACGCAGTCCGTGGTCGGTGTGCTGGCCAGCGGTGGACTTGATAGTTCGATTCTGCTGGCACACCTGCTCGAAAGCGGGCTGTGCGTGCAGCCGCTTTACGTCCGCTTTGGGCTGGCCTGGCAGGAGGCCGAGCTAAGGGCGTTGCGGCGCTTCATGGAGGCGGTCGATTCGCCCCGGCTGAATCCCATAACCGTGCTCGAAATGCCGGTCGACGATCTGTACGGCGATCATTGGAGCATTAACGGCCTGGACGTGCCCGGAGCCGATACGCCTGACGAGGCGGTGTATTTGCCTGGCCGCAACGCGCTGTTGATCGTCAAAGCGGCCATTTTTTGCGAGCTTCACGGGATCGAAGAGCTGGCGATGGCGCCGCTCGAATCCAATCCCTTTCCCGACGCCACGCCAGACTTCTTCGGCGATTTGGAAGCGGTGTTGAACCGCGGGATGCGCGGCCGTGTTCGCCTCACGCGCCCGTTTGGCCATCTCAGCAAACAGCAGGTGATGGAGCTCGGTCAAAGCTATCCGTTGGAGTTGACCTTCTGCTGCATCGACCCGCGCGGCGACTCACACTGCGGGCAGTGTAACAAATGCGCCGAGCGGCAAGCGGCCTTTCGCCTGATCGGCCTCGACGATCCGACAAAGTACCTGCAAACAGGCGGTCACGCGCCGGGGTCGCGCACACACTGGGAATGACGAATGCCGAATGACGAAAGAAGCCCGAACAAGGAAGCCAACGCCTTGCCATCTCGCCGACGTCTCCCGAGCGCGGGGCCTTCGTCATTCGGATTTCGTCATTCTTTCGTCATTCGTCATTGGTCATTCGTCATTCTTCGTCTGCTCCACACTCACACAAAGCCCTCTAACCCCCAGACCCCTCTCACCATGTTCCGCGTTACCCGCCAAATCGACTTCTGCTACGGTCACCGCTTGCTTAACTACGAAGGCAAGTGCCGTTATTTGCACGGCCACAACGGCCGGGCGGTGATTGCTATTGAGACTGAAAAGCTCGATCACCGTGGCATGGTGCTCGATTTCAGCGACATCAAACGCGTGGTGAGCGGCTGGATCGACGACACTCTCGATCACCGCATGCTGCTGCACCGCGACGATCCCGCCGTGCCGATGCTCCGCGAGCTCGGCGAGCCGATGTTTTTGATGGACGAAAACCCGACCGCTGAAAACATCGCCAAGCTGATCTTTGATTTCACCGCTGAGCATGGTTTTCCCATCATCGAAGCCCGGCTCTGGGAAACGCCCAACTGCTTCGCCACCTACACACGCGGCGCCTGAGTGCGTGAAGGGGTCCAAAAAACCGGCCTTGACGCTGTGGGGGCGTTCTTTTATCCTCCCGCCACTTCGAGCGACGCAGCCGATGGCGGTGTCGCGCGAAGGAGCATTTGTCGAACCACGTGGTTGGGTCTGCATCGGGGAAAGCAACGCTTTTCTGCGGACCACGAAGCGATCTCCGCCAGCATGGATGCGGGCGGCGCGCTTCGTACACCGACCAATCGCTCCCGGAAACGGATGGCGTCCTTTGCCCCCCTGGGACCTGTTCTTTCCGGGAGTTTTTTTGCGCGCACAGCGAAGCACTGCTTGCCAAATACCTGCGGCGTCGTCAGGCTAAAAGCCTGACCACGGAGAACGCACGATGCCCGCCGAGCCTTCGCAAAGTTTCCATGCTTCGACCATCGTCTCGCTGCTCGCGGAGCGCGTGGAACAGGCCGCCGAGCAACCGGCGATTCATTTTCGGTCCGGCGGCGGTTGGAAGACGCTTGGTTGGCGCGAAGTAGCCGACGACGTCCGCCGCGCCGCTGCGGTGCTGGTTCACCTCGGCGTCGAGCCGGGCGACCGCGTCATGCAGTTCTCGCCCAACCGCTACGAATGGATCATGGCCGATCTGGCCATCCAGATCGCCCGAGCGGTTCACGTGCCGGTGCATGCCTCGCTGGCACCGGCACAGATTGCTTACCAGATCGCCGATAGCGGCGCGAAGCTGGTGCTGGTGGCCGGCGCCGAGCAGGCGGCGAAGCTGCTGGAATACTACGACGGTCACCGCAATGAGCTGCCCGCCGGCACGCGTTTCCTATCGTTCGATCCTTGCCCGGAGGTCAGCGATCGAGTCGCGTGCCTGCGGGACCTGGCGCTGCATGCCGACGAGTCTCTCGGCGAACGCCTGATGCGCGACGCCCGAGATCGTGTTTCGCCCGACGGCCTGGCGACGATCCTCTATACGTCGGGCACCACCGGCGAACCCAAGGGCGTGATGCTCTGCCAGCGGAACCTGGCTTCCAACGCGTTAGGCACGTTGGAGGCGTTTCAGTCGGAGCCGGACGACCTGCGGTTGGCCTGGCTGCCGATGAGCCATATTTTTGCCCGTACCTGCGATGTCTACACCTGGGTGGCCGGCGGCGGGCAGCTTGCCCTGGCCGAAGGGCCCGATACCGTCACGGCTTTCTGCCGCGATCTGCATCCCACGCTGATCAACGGCGTGCCGTACTTCTTCGAAAAGGTGCAGCGTTATCTGGTCGATAACGGCCTGGCCGACCAACCGGGCATCTTGCCGCTGGCCTTCGGCGGGCGAATGCGGGCGGCCTGCTCGGGCGGCGCGCCGCTGCCCGACCATGTCGCCCACTTTTACAACGAACGCGGCGTCTTTCTCGGCCAGGGCTATGGCCTGACTGAAAGCTCACCCGTCATTACCGCGGCCACGCCGCGGGCGATGAAGATCGGTACGTCGGGCAGGCCCATTCCCGGCGTCGAAGTGAACATCGCGCCCGACGGCGAGATTCTCACGCGCGGTCCGCACGTGATGCTCGGCTATTGGAACAAGCCCGCCGCCACGGCCGAAGCCCTGCGCGACGGCTGGCTGTATACCGGCGATCTCGGCGAAATCGACGCCGAGGGTTATCTCAAGATCACGGGCCGCAAGAAGGAGCTGATCGTCACGGCCGCGGGGAAGAAGGCCGTGCCCAATCATCTGGAGTCGCTGCTCAAAGCCGATCCACTGATCGAGCAGGCGGTGGTCATCGGCGATGGCCGCAGCTATCTTACGGCGCTCATCGTTCCCAACCGAGACGCACTAGCGGCGGAGCTGCGCCGGCAAGGTCACGAAATCGCCTGGCCCGAAGCTTTACACCACCCCGCGGTCTTGTCACTCTACGACGAGCGGATCAAGGCGCGGCTGGCCTGTGTATCGCAATACGAGCAGGTCGGCAGGTTCACCTTGCTCGACCGGCCGCTTTCCATCGACCACGGCGAGATGACGCTCACCCTCAAGCTCCGCCGCGACGCCATCTACCGAAACTTCGCCGACACAATCGAGGCGATGTACCGCTAGCGCTTTGGAGTGCGGTAATTCATTACCGCTTTGCTTTCGCGGCGGAGCCGCATTTTGGTCCGCGACTCGTCGCTTCTTTCGTTTCATCGACAGGCTCGGGAAAATAGGCGGTGGCTGGGGCAGAGACGCGGCTGCTCGACAGTTGAGCTCGCGTGGAGCGTTATGCGGCGGCGATGCCCCGGTGGGCGGTGCTCCGGGGCATCGCTTGGCCGCAACGCCCAAGCGGTCTTTTAGGATCCAGCATGGCCAAGCTCTGCCCCAGCCACCACTCGCAGAGCATACTTTCTTCCGCGTGTCTACTTAGCGGCGTCAATCGTCGCGTCGACCGCCGATGGTGCCTCGGTCTTCGTAGGCGGTCATCAGCCAGCGGCCTTCTTGTTGTCGAAAATCGACGATGAACTTTCGCAATACCATCCCTTCGCCATTGGCCGACTCGCCGCGGTAATTGCCCTTCACTCGGCCCGTGAATTCGGCTTGAGCGGTGGCCGGGTTGGCATGACGGTCGACCTCCACCTCCAGGTCGTAAACGCGCGCCTCGGTGACGCGTACGCCGGCGAGTGCTGCTCGCACGTTCGCACGCATGCCGCTCGCAGCGGGGTCGATGTAGCTGAGCACGCCCTCGACGTCGTTGGCTTCCAGGGCTGATTTGACGCCGTCAAGTGTGGCTTCAATCTGTTCGCGGTCGGTCACGACCAACCGTTCGACGAGCAAGCCGAGTCCCATGAGCGCCAACACGCCAACCATTGCCAGCACCAGGATTCCCCGACCTGTTTTGACCAGCGCTACGACTAACAGCGCCTCGATGAGCAAGCCGGCCACCACAATCGTGGTCGGGTCTTCGAACAGCCAGCTCATGGTTTGCCTCCTTTAGTTTTGCTCGCTTCACTTTCGGCGGCCAGAGCCTGGCGAAAGTCCGCCATTGCCGCCTGCCGGCGGATTTGCATCGCCACCACCCCCGCGACAAGCACCCCGGCCAAAAACAGCATCAATGGCCGAAGCGTGGCCTGGCGCGTCGGTTGCCAGAACGGCGTTTCGGCCCGCTCGCGGGCTTCCGCAGGGTCAGCCCCCGCTTGTCTGCCAGGCTGGCGCGATTGGTGCATTCGCTCGATTCGTTCTTGTCGTTTCGCGAATTTGGGCTCGACGGCCGTCAGCATCACCAGCCCCACGCTGCCGAACAACAGCAGCCAAAACCAGGGCGAATCGGTCAGGGGCGCCGGACGAGGTATCATTGTTTTATGATGACAGTCCGGCGCGTGCCCGGCAACCGCGGGAATGCGGTTGTGGCATTGGCAGCCGTCGGTAGGGTGGGACTGGCGAGCTTGCGCTTCGCCGGCCCACCGATGGCAACTGGCCGAATCGTCCAGCGGATCGCTCACCGACCGAAACAACCGGAGATACGTTAACCGACCGGCGCGAAAACGCCGCTCGGTTAACGTAATGGCGAGCGGCAGGTGGGCTCAACTGGCTAAATTAGCCAGTTGTCGCGTTGCCGCGTCATTGTTTTACCGAATTGCCAAAGAGCTCCGCCCGCCCAGACTGACCTCGTGAGAAGTCAATCGTAGCTGGCTTCGTGAGAAGTCAGGCCGCCGCGCGCCGTTGCGGTCGGCTACCGGCCGCAGATCCAATTACCCTTGCCAAAAAAGAATTACCCTTGTCAAAAACAAAAGTTGGGTTGTTGAATTTGCGGCTCTAAGCTGTTTGCTTTCAAGCCGATTGCGTCAACCGCCCTCCCGGCCTTCCAAATCTGCCCGCAACCATAAATCTGGGGGGCCATACCAGTTTTGAATCGTCATCGGCCGCAGCTTCGGCAGCCGGACTTGTGAGAGTCCGGGCTGGTCAACATCGTCGGAACCACGGATGTCACCGATGGGCACGGATTGGGAGTACACCCGTGGCATCGGTGCAAACCGTGGTCTTCCTCCAGCGATCGTTGCTCCTTCTTCATCCCTCCCTCTTCATCCCTCATCTTTCATCCTTCATCCCTCATCCTAAACCCGGACTGGCTTGGCGTGCGTTTGTTGTCACCAGCGCCGACCCCGCGCAAGCTCGACCGCCAGTGGGAGCCCGCGTATCCGCTCAAAAAAGATGCACCCGAACACCAACATGCGTACATTACTGGCACCTCTCCGCAACGCGCCAGCCCGGGAACCAGGAGCAATCAAAAAACGCCGGATTTGCGCCAACGGTGCAAATTTGCACCGTGCATGCAGCTCTGGCGCCAGCCTTGTCGCCACTGCTCACCTTTTAGGCACGTTCGTGAATGAATTCCAAAAACTTTTACGACGCCAACTTCTCAAACATCGTCACGCAGAAGGCTTCCGCCCTACCGCCTGCCCGCCCAGACGTTCACGCCAACGCCCAGCGGATCAAGCATCTTCCCCGTCTACCGCCTACTGTCTACCGCCTCCCGTCTACCTGCCCTTGTTCTATCATGCGGCTGGCTTGGAAGGCTCCGTGTGCGCCGTACGCGACGACACGCGACTCGGCCGCCCCAACCCCTGACCCCTAAGCCCTAAAACTCAAATCCTAAGACCTACAGCCTAAAAACTTCCCCTGATTT
>DASSFG010000267.1:0-5731 GCA_035694685.1 Pirellulales bacterium | reverse complement strand
CGAATGCGTGCGTGAGCCAGGTGTTCAGCGTTCATAAATCGGCAAGAAGCGGTAGTTGACGGCCAGCACTAACAACGACATCGATGTTCCGTAGGCTTGCCCGAAAGGAGAGGCAAAGCTGCCGTCGGCTTGTTGCGTGTCTTTCAAGCGGCGGATTTGGGCCTTGTTCCATTTTTCCCAGGCGTCGGGATCGCCCTGATAGAGGGCCTGCGCCTGGTAATAAAACGTGTATTCGTCGTTGTGATTGCGTCCCTGCCCGCGTTCGTTCTTCAAGTATTCGAGCGTGGCCTTGTACTCCTTCAAGTCCTTGCGGCGAGCGACGGCATAGACGAGCGTGGCGATCGACGAGCGGGCCAACGAATCGCCCGGTCCGCCGCCCATGCCGCCCGAATAGCCGACGCTGCCGTCGCCGCCCGTCGATTGCCGGTAATAAGCCAGCGCGCGGTCGATGGCCTGATCGGGCACCTCAATGCCGGCGTTGCGCGCGGCCAACAAGCCGACGAGCACCGCGCCGCTGACCGACGTATCCGCATCTCGGGCATTGGGCGAATACCGCCAGCCGCCGAAGGGGTTCTGCTTTTGCGAGGCCAGCGCGCAGCGCACAGCCAGTTCGAGCGCTTGCCCGACCGACCGGCCGCCGCCTCCGCCGACATTCGCCGAGACAGCGCGCCGGGCCGGCGCCGCGCTCCACAGATTATGGTCGTCGACGGCGCCGTAGGCTTCGGCCAGGCCGAGCATGGCAAAGCCGTGGTGATACATATTGCCCGGCCCGATGCAGCCGCTGGCCGTGTCTTGTGATTGGATGATGCTTCGCAGGGCCGCTCGGACGTGCGCGCTATACGGTCCAAAATTCGGATCTTCGCCCGAAGCCAAGAGCGTCATCAAGCACAAGCCGGTGACTCCCGGCCCTTGCTGCCCGGTGTTTTGCCAATCGCCGCCGGCGGTTTGCGAATTGGCCAGGTACTGCAAGCCGCGGTCATAGATATCTCGCACCTCGTGCGGCACCGCGCTTCCCTGCCGCAACTCAGGAAGCTGCCCCCAGGCCAGTCCAACATTAAGAACGACGGCGGCCGAAATCGCGAATTGCCGCATCCAGATCGGCGCAAGACACAGAATTTGCAATTTGCAATTTGCAATTTGCAAGCTCTCTTTTTCTCCGGCCACCACCGTCTCATTTCCGCGTATTTGCGACATCGCATCTTCTCTCAATTTGCCCTGTGCTTATTGTTTCACGGGGCAGCGGGAATTCCAAGCGGTTCTAGCTGCGGTTCGTCAGGCTCTGCCGGGAGATTGTCCCCCGGTTGTACGACCTCGATTCGCTTGAAATTGCCGCGTTTGTCGCTGATCTCCAATGGACCGATGTCGCCAGCCGCAGATTTAACATCGAAGTACTCGGCCAGTTCGGCCAGTTTCGACTGTTGCTCGCAGATCGGCTGCTGTTGCGCGTCCAGGAGCAAGGGTCGCGGTCGATTGGGAACAATTCGGTGACGACTGCGATAACTGGCAGCACCAACTCGTCGCCTATCGGGAGAAGTGGGGCGTCGACGACGAGTGCGACCGCTCATGCCGTGCATGGTCGTTTATTGAAGCCGCCACCACCGCGCGAAAAATCGTGCATCGCTGGACATACTACGAGCAAGTTTGCGCAAACTAGTTGAACATCGCGCATCCGCTCTTCGGCGCATTGCATTCGCGATATGTGCCGCCGCACTCGCCGTATGTAGGGTGGTCCGGCGCTCGCAAGCTCGCTTTCCGAACCCCAGGTCATGGCCCAGCATCGACCAACTCACTGTTAGAACGCGAATGTCGCCTCCCAAAGTTGACATTCCCCTTCGCCGGCGCTATTCTTGGAATGGTTGCCCTGCTATGAAAACAGATGACCGTCTCGACCGCCATGCTTGATTTGCTCAGAATAACGAACCTGCCCGGCATCGCCGTCGATGGTTTGACGATTGCAATTACTAAGGAGCATCGGCCTTAAGGGCACTGTCCGGTTTGACCGCGTACACATTGACCCTGAGGCCGCCGGCCCCAGGGTTTTTTTATTTTCACAACCCGAACCTGAATCCCCGAACTCACTCATGCGCCGCATCGAAATCTACGACACCACGCTCCGCGATGGCAGCCAAGGCGAAGGCGTCAGCTTTTCGCTGCAAGACAAACTGCTCGTCGCCCAGCGGCTGCTGGTCTTGGGGTTCGACTACGTTGAAGGCGGCTATCCGCTGTCCAACGAAAAAGACGCTCAATTCTTTCAAAAGGCCACGCGCGAGCCGGCCGGCAAGGGACGGCTGGCCGCCTTCGGCATGACCCGGCGCAAAGGAGTGCAGCCGGCCGAGGATCCGGGCATGACCGCGCTGGTTGAAGCAGGGACCGACGTTGTGACCATCGTGGGAAAGACTTCCGACTTTCACGTCGCCGAAGTGCTGCGCGTGAGTCTCGACGAAAACCTGGCCATGATTGCCGATACCGTCGCCTACCTGCGGCAGGCCGGCAGAAAGGTGATCTACGACGCCGAGCACTTCTTCGACGGCTGGAAGGCCAATCCGGGCTATGCCTTGAAAACCGTTCAGGCGGCGGCCAAGTCGGGGGCCGCGCTGGTCGTGCTGTGCGACACCAATGGAGGTAGCCTGCCCGAAGAAGTGGCCGACATGACCAGAGTAGTAAGCCGCGAACTGTCGGTGCCGGTGGGCATTCACTGTCACAACGATTGCGAACTGGCGGTGGCCAATTCGCTGGCGGCCATCGAGGCCGGCGCGGTTCACGTTCAAGGCACGATCAACGGCATCGGCGAGCGCTGCGGCAACGCCGACTTGATTTCGGTCATCGCGAACCTGGCCTTTAAGAAACAAGGTTACGACGTGCTGCGGCCCGATAGCTTGAGCCGGCTGACCGAGTTGTCGCGTTACGTTTACGAGCTGGCGAACATGAATTTTCGCTCGAACCAGGCATTCGTCGGACAAAGCGCGTTTGCCCACAAGGGCGGCATGCACGTTCACGCTGTGGCCCGCGCGGCCAGCAGCTACGAGCACATGGCGCCTGAACTGGTAGGCAACGAGCGACGATTCCTGGTCAGCGAGTTGTCGGGCAGGTCGAACATCATGGCGCTCACGGCCAAGCATAAGCTCGAGCACAATCGCGAGCTGATGGACAAGATCCTGGCGCGCGTCGTGGCATTGGAGAACGAAGGCTATCAGTTTGAGGCGGCCGATGGCTCATTCCACTTACTGGTCAAACGCTGCGCGGGCGCCTACCGACCGCATTTCGAGCGGTTGAATTTCCACGTCACCGTCGAAGCCGACGGCGGCAACGCCCTGACCACCGAAGCCACCGTGAAGCTGCGCGTGGGCGACGCCATTCGTCACGAAGTGGCCGAGGGCGACGGGCCCGTGAATGCGCTGGACGCGGCCTTGCGCAAGGCGCTTACGTCGAGCTACCCGACCTTGGCCGAAATGCACCTGGTTGACTACAAGGTGCGCGTGATCAACTCCGAAGCGGCCACCGCCGCCGGAGTGCGCGTGGTGATCGAGAGCCGCGACGAGCACGACGTGTGGGGCACCGTGGGGGTCAGCGAGAACATCATTGAAGCAAGTTGGATCGCCCTGGTCGATTCCATCGAATACAAGCTCGACAAGGATGAGTCGCGAGGTGGCGGGTAATCCGGGTGTGAGGAGACAAGGAGACAAGGAGACAAGGGGACTAGGGGACTAGGGGACAAGGCGAAATTGTTTCCTCTCCTTGCCTCCTTGTCTCCTTGTCGCTCTCCAACGGGACAAACGAGATTCGACGACTCGCTCGCGACCTTCACCCGCCCGTCGCTGCCTTAATCGTGGCGAGCGAATCACGGGCAGCGTCGCGAACCGTGTGGACGCGGTCGCGGGTCGCTTCGGTGAGCTGCGGCACGGCCGACTGGGCGGCGGCGCCCAGTTTGCCCAAAGCCTGGGCAGCCCGGCGCCGCACGCCACTGGAGGCATCCGCCAGCGCCACCGTCAGCGCCGTCGCCACCTCGCTCGTATCGGCACCTAATTCCACGAGCGCCTCGACCGCGCGTTGGCGCACGACCATGTCGCGATCCTTTAGTTCGCTGAGGTGTTGGCGGACAGCTTCGAGATCCATCGTCGTCTGTGCTCGTCTGGCTCGTGCCGCTTGGCGTGACCGCCCCTTGGCAAACGGGGCCCTTTCGGCACACGGCGGAGTCCCAATCTTACGAAAATCAACTCAGTTCGCCCAGTCTTCCAAGGCGGGCTGGTAAAAACAGGATGTTGTGACTGCAAATCTTGCCTATTTGCCTTAGACCAAAGGACTTCGGGCTGATGGAATTTCTTCCCCGGCTCCCTAGTCTGCGTGTTTTAACCGGCCGGTGAGTGCCAGAAAGTCCCAAGGTCAAAACCGGGACTGCCGATAGATAAGGTGAATCGCGTAGGTTCGGCGGCTGGAAGACTTCAGAAAATCAGACTTGCAAGGAGTGCGCAATGGCACGCTATGCGTCCCTTTTCGGTTTACCGCTAGCCGCATGCTTCGTCCTGTCGATCGACGGGTTGGCGGCGCGTGCGGAAGAAGGTTACCCCAACTACGGCAGGAACTCGGGTGTCGCGTCGGAAAACTACGACTACGAATACGGCGAAACGGCGCCGAGCGAACCCGGAGCTTTCGAAGAACCGGCCGAGATGTCCAGTGAGACAACTCCCGCCGACGAAGCGGAAGTGATTCGCGAGCGTTTTCCCAACGGCGGCATCCGGCTCGAACGCGAGGTGACGCAAGACGCCGACGGCAATTACATCAACCACGGCTCGTGGAAGATGTTTGACGAGCGCGGCACGATCGTAGCCGAAGGGCATTATCGCAATGGCGAGCGCGACGGCACCTGGAACCGCTGGTATCGCGGCAGCGAGGCCCAACTGTTCAGCACGCTGCCGTACCAGCAGTTTAGTGGTCCGTTCGTCTCGCAGGCGGTCTTCGAAAACGGCAAGTTACATGGCCGTTGGGGCATTTACGACAGCAAACAGCGGAAGATCAGCGAATGGCAGTTCGCCGACGGCAACCGCGAAGGCAAGTCGATCTGGTACTTTGCCAACGGCCGCAAGCAGCGCGAAATCGACTACCACAACGGCGAGATCGACGGCGAACACAACGAGTGGAGCGCCGATGGCCATCAGACCGTGAAAGACTCTTATAAAGAAGGCCGCAAGGTTGCCGCCAAGGTCGAATACTTCCCCAACAAGCAGAAAAAGACCGAAGGCACCTACTTGCACGCCCGGGAAGTGGTGCAGACGCCTGACGATTGGTGGACCGTCAAGATCGCCAGCTACACTCGCCAGGGCAAGGACGAGAAGCACGGTTCCTGGGTCGCCTGGTACCAGAGCGGCCAGAAGCAGATGCAAGGCGAATATCGCAACGATCTGCAAGTCGGCAAGTTTCAGTGGTGGTACGAGAACGGGCAGATTGCCTTGCAAGGCAGTTACGACAACGGCAAGCAGGTGGGCAAGTGGACTTGGTGGCACCAGAACGGCCAGAAGTCGACGCAAGGCGAATACGTCGACGGCAATCCGACCGGCCGTTGGCGTTGGTGGGACACGAACGGCCGCGTTCACGAGACGGCTGACCTGACGCACGGCGACACGAAAGTGGTCGACGTTCCGCTGCCTGTGCCGCACAAGGCAGAAGCCCTGGCGCCGCACCCCGCCGCTCCCAAGGTCCGCAACAAGATCAAGCGCTAAGCTCTCTCGATTTCAAC
>DASSFG010000266.1:0-12136 GCA_035694685.1 Pirellulales bacterium | reverse complement strand
TTGTCGCGCTCGCTGGTCTCGCCGCGCATCTGCTTGGTCAATTCCTCGACCTGCTGCGCCACCTCCTCGCCGATGAGATAGTCGATCTCCAGGGCGGAATGGTCTTCCGGCGAACGTACGTGCAACGTCTCGAGCAAACCGTCGTCGTCGGCTTCCTCGCCGCTCAACTCAAAGTGCGCGCCGAGCTTGCGCACCGTCTTTTCCACCTGCTCGAGCGTCGGTCGCTTTGCCGAGGGGAAAAGAATAAAGTACGTCTCACGCCATTCGAACCGCTCGTCGATGCTCATTGCCAG
The DNA here is from genome assembly GCA_035694685.1 of Pirellulales bacterium. Taxonomy (GTDB): domain Bacteria; phylum Planctomycetota; class Planctomycetia; order Pirellulales; family JAICIG01; genus DASSFG01. The sequence goes on along the minus strand of DASSFG010000266.1, from coordinate 11,843 downwards.
CTTTCGTCTTCTTCGTCTTCGGGGCCGACCCCGCCGGCCCATTCCTCGAGCGCTTCGAGCAGGGAGTCGCGCTCTTTATGGTTAGCCCACACCACCTCGCCCTGCTCGAGCCGCACCTCATAATACCCCTCGCGCTCGCAGGCCTCGGCGCCGCAGAAGTGTGGCGTGGCCGAAACCCATACGACGCGATACAAGGGAATGTGCTTGTCGTCAATCAGACAGAACACGGACATCTTTCCAAGCCCTCACTTCCGAGATTATTTGCCCAGTTCCGCCGAGCGCCGCGCGGCGGCTTCAACCGCCGCCATCAAGGCCCCGCGCACGGCGCCGGTTTCCAACACTTGCAGCCCGGCGATGGTGGTGCCTCCGGGGCTCGCCACCTGGTCTTTCAACACGGCCGGATGCTGCGCCGAAGTCAGCACCAGTTCAGCGGCACCACGTACCGTCTGCGCCGCCAAGGCCAGAGCCACATCGCGCGGCAGCCCCATCCGCACGCCGCCGTCGCTCATCGCTTCGATTATCATATACACGAACGCCGGCCCCGAACCCGACAGGCCGGTGACGGCGTCGAGCAGTTTTTCATTCACTTCCAGGGCCAGGCCCACCGCCTCTAACAATTTGCCCACAAGTTGCCCGTCGTCGGGCGTGGCCCCCGGCCCCAAGCAATAAGCGCTTGCCCCTTGACCGATGAGACACGGGGTGTTGGGCATGACCCGCACCAACCGCGGCCCCTCGCCCAACGCCTGGCGAATTGTAGACAGCGCAACTCCCGCGGCCACTGAAACCACCAGGTGCCGCTGGTTGAGTCGTCCGGCAAGCTGCGCTAGAATCTCGCCCATTTGCTGGGGCTTTACCGCCAGAAACAGACAATCGGCCTGTGCGGCAACCTGTAGATTGTCGGCTAGCAGGCGTCCGCCCGTTGCCCTTTGGAATTGCTCCGCGGCCAGCGGCACGGGATCGCTGGCCACCAATTGACCGGGCGTGGCCAGTCCCCGGTCGACAAAGCCCTTTGCCAGCGCAGTGGCCATCCGTCCGGCCCCAATGAATCCGAAACGGTTTTCTGGCATCGCAGAGTAAGGTGTTAGGCCCGCCGACATGGGCAATCGCAACATGCTAGGGGAAACCCGCGGCGGCGACAATGACCCGGCCCTGGCTGGCCATGCCCCAGCCTCCAGCGACCTTGCCGCAATTGCTTAATTATAGGCGACTTACGCCTCGCCGGGGCAAAAAAGAGCAATTTCTGACTCCCGTGGTCAAATGGCGAAACCGCACTAGACCCGAGCGGCTCTTTTTGCGAAAGTCCCGCCTCACGTTGCACTTCCAAATACGCGCACGATTGCGCCATCGAGACCGATCATGACTCTTTTGCGCATGAATCCGATAAAACAGCGCGGCCGGTGGTCTAAATCAGCCGCCTGCGCGGTTTTGCTGGCGGGGCTGATCGCAGCCTTTGTCGGTTGCGCCAGTCAGCCGAAGCCTCCCAGCACGGTGAAGGAGTTCCTGGCCCAGCCGAGGCCGAAATAGGTGTGGGCCGTCTTCACTCGTGGAACGGAATTCATTCCGTTTCGCACATTCGCAACGGAATGAATTCCGTTCCACGAGCAACAAAAACCGCGTGAAGGCCGGAAGGTCCAATTTTGCTCTGGCGAGGCGCACCCTCTTGAATTCGCCCTTCAGCACTTTTCGTGCAAACCGGGCCGGTCTACTCTCTAGGGACGATGCACGCGTCTCTTCCGCGACGAGATCTCGTTTTGCTTGGCCTGGGGCACACGAACGCGCACGTGTTGCGAATGTGGCGCATGTCGCCCCTGGCTGACGTGCGATTGACCTGCGTCTCTGATTTTCCGGTGGCCACCTATTCGGGAATGCTACCGGGCACGCTGGCTGGGCTTTACGCGCCGGGCCGCATGGCCATTGACCTGGTACGGTTGTGCGCGGCCGCCGGGGCCAGGTTCGTACAAGCCGAGGTCACCGGTCTCGACCTCGTGCGGCGACAGCTCCTCTGCCGCGATCGTCCGGCCATCCCCTTCGACGTGCTGTCGATCGGCATCGGATCGGCGCCAAAAGGAATCGAGGAGCAGCACGATGCTTCGGTCGTGCCCATCAAACCGATGCAGACTTTCCTGGAAAGGCTCGACCGGCGACTAACGGAATTGGGCGAAAAGAAAACGCTGGAGATCGCCGTCGTGGGTGGCGGCGCTGGTGGCGTCGAAATCGCCTTTTGCTTGCCGGCCCATGTCCAGCGACTGCAATCGACCAACCGGCGCGGGCCCGATATCGAGTTGCACTTGTCGGTGATCGATGGCGGCGGCGACATTCTGCCGGGCGCCGCGCGGGGCGCCGTCCGCCTGGCCCGCCGAGAACTCGAGCGGCGCGGCGTTGAGCTGGTACTTGAGCGGCAGGTGGAAGCGGTGACCGACGGCGAACTGCGGTTTGCCGACGGCGAAACAAAGCCGGTCGACATCGCCATCTGGGCCACCGGCGCCGCCGCGCCGCCGCTGCTACGGACCCTTTCGCTGCCGCACGACGAGCGCGGCTTCCTGTTGGTCCACCCAACGCTGCAAACAGTGGCCGACGCACCGATTTTCGTCGTCGGCGACTCAGCCACCTGTCCCGCGCATCCACGCCCCAAGGCCGGAGTCTATGCGGTCCGGCAGGGACCTTTTTTATGGGAGAACGTGCGGCGCCAATTGAACGGCCAGCCGCTTGTCGAGTATCGGCCGCAAGGTGATTTTCTCTCGCTCATGGCAACCGGCGACGGTCGCGCGATCTTGAGCTACAAAGGGCTGGCCGCGCACGCCCGTTGGTGCTGGCGCGTGAAGGACTATATCGACGGCCGTTTCATCGACAAGTACCACGACTACCGCCCGTTGCCGATGGAAAGGGCCGCCCCAGCGCCGGAAAACTCTGCGCCGCGCTGCGCCGGCTGCGGCAGCAAGGTCGGCGCGTCGGTGCTTTCCAGCGTGCTGGCGCGCCTCGAAGTTCCTGCCAGCGAAAGCGTGCTGTTAGGGTTGGACACGCCCGACGATGCCGCCGTGATTCGACCGACCGATGGCCGCCCGCTGCTGGCCACGGTCGATTTTTTTCCGGCCTTCCTCGACGATCCCTACCTGGTCGGTCGTGTCGCGGCGCTAAACGCGATGTCCGACGTCTACGCTCTGGGCGGCCGGCCGACCGCCGCCCTGGCTATGGCAACCATTCCGCCCGGGGCGGCGAGGCAACAGGAGCAGCTTCTCTTCGAGCTGCTCTCAGGCGGATTGCACGAATTCCGACAGGCCGGGGCGACACTCGCCGGCGGACACACGATTGAGGGAGATCAACTTACCGTCGGTTACACCTTGCTGGCTGACAGCGGCCGGCAGGGGCTGCGGCTCAAGAGCGGCCTGCGAGCGGACGACAAACTGGTGCTCACCAAGCCGCTGGGCTCCGGCATTTTGCTGGCGGCGCACATGCGAGCGGAGTGCCAGGCGAACTGGATGCAGTCGCTGCTCGCCGTGCTGCTAGCCAGCAACCGCTTGGCGGCTGAACTGGCAGAGGAGTTCGACGTGGGCGGAATGACCGACGTCACCGGCTTTGGCCTGGCCGGCCACCTGCTGGAAATGCTGCGCGCCAGCGGAGTGGCAGCGAAGATCGATTTACGGGCGTTGCCGCTGTTGCCTGGTGTCGAGGAGCTTGTCGACCACGGAGTCGAAAGTACGCTGGCACCCGCGAATCGGGCTGTCGAGGCCGAAATGGAGCGGCCGATCTCCGCCGCCGCTGCGGCCGCCTATGCAGCGCTATTCGATCCGCAGACTTCGGGCGGGCTGCTGTTGAGCATGCGGGAGACGGACGTCGACGCTTACACCACGCGTCTTTCGGAGCGGTCGGACGTTTCGTGCGCCGTGATCGGAGAGATCGTCGAGCGCGAGCCCGGTGCGCCGGCGTTGCGGGTGAACATGTAGGTGTGGGACAAGTTCGCTTTAGCGAGCGCCGGCCCACCATCCACTTTGGAGTGCGGCGATTTATCGCCGCTTTGGTTCGCGGTGGAGCCGCTTTCTTTTGGCGCCTCAGTCACCGGCCAACGAAAAGCGGTAGGAGCGAAAGAAAGGTCGCTCCGCGACCGGCGAAAGCGGCGATGAATCGCCGCACTCCAAAGATGGTCAGGCGACGCGCAGGCTCAAGAAGTTCCTCAGGATGTCGCTGCCGCAGTGAGTCAGAAAACTTTCGGGATGAAACTGCACGCCCTCGAGGGGATGTCGCTTGTGACGCACGCCCATGATTTCGCGTCCCCCGTCGGGGGCGTCGCACCAGGCGGTGATTTCAAACTCGTCGCTGAGCGTGCCCGGCTCGATCACGAGACTGTGATAACGCGTGGCCTGGAAGGGATTCTCCAGGCCCGCGAACAGCCCGCGTCCGTCGTGCTCGATGCGATCAGTTTTGCCGTGCATCAGGCGTTTTGCCCGCACGATGTTGGCGCCATAGGCGTGGCCGATGGACTGATGTCCCAAGCAGACGCCCAGGATCGGCGTTTGGCCGGCGAAGCGCTGGATGACCTCGCACGAAATGCCGGCCTCGCGGGGCGTGCAGGGGCCGGGCGAAACGATGATGTGCGACGGCCGCCGCCGCGCGATCTCGTCGAGCGTAATCTGGTCGTTGCGATGAACCTGAAGGTCCAAGGCCGGGTCGATTTCACCCAATCGCTGCACGAGGTTGTAGGTAAACGAATCGTAGTTGTCGATCAGCAGAATCATGAAGCAGGGGCGTGCGGCGGAGATAACTGATTCGGTGTTGTCAGATCAATTCCAAGATCGGCCGCCGCCTGGCTTAGCTGCGTTTCCAGGCGCTTTTTCGCTCGCCTCGCCGAATCAAGATTGGCCTCAATCGAAGGATAGCCCGGATGGTCTTTTAGCGCCTGCTCGAGCGACGCCACTCGCGACTCTGCCGTTGCGAGTTGCTCTTGGAGTTCAGTCAATTCAGTCATGAAATCTCTGCCGGAAGTTCAATAACCGCGATTCCTTTTGTTATTCCGCGTCGGTTCCTGCCATACCAATCGGACCAATATAAGCGGTCTTCCTCGCTTGCCGAGTGAAGTGGATGTCCTACTTCGTATTCTACCCACTTATACGCGTCGCAGAAATGAGTTCTGAGGCGATCTTCGTCGGATGCCCGGTCGATTACTCGCCTTTTCTCGGGCTCGAAATCGTACGCACCTGACAAGACGTGTAAAAGAATATCCGCGTCCGCGGGGTTGGGCTTTTCCGTGACGAAGCTGCCGTCGACCCAAAGCTCGCCGGAAATCCCGACTTCATTCAGCCGAACGATGAGTGATTTTAGCCCCGAGAAAATCGTCCGGCGAGTCGTCGAGGAGGGAAATCTTAGAACACACAGGTTCGCAATTTCTGCCACCGTAAGTTTATGGAAACCTGCAGCAAGTAATGGAGGGTAGTCGCGTATGATCGGCTGGCTCCTCGGCTACCGCTTGCATCAGCCGTTTGGCGTCGTCCGCACCGGCTTGAAGCGTTCGCCGGGCACCACGAGCGACGTGAGGCGAATGCCAAACTTGTCGCCGACCTTGACGGCTTCGCCTTGCCCCACGAGCTGATCGTTGACGTGCATTTCCAGCATCTCTTCGCACGACTTGTCGAACTGAATGATCGAGCCGGGGCCAAGCTCCACAATTCGGCCAATCGGCTGCTTTTTGGCAGCCAAAGTCACGATTACCGGAACCTTGATCCGCAGCAGGCTCTTGGCATAGCTGGGCAAAACGTGGAGCGCGGCTTGCTCGCCGCCCGGTTCCATCAGGGATGCGCCCGTTTTCGACATGGACTTCGGTCCGCTGGATCAGTTCGCCTGGAAACATTCGCGCTGCGCCGCCTGTTATCGGCATACGTAGCGGCAGACTTGAATGAATCTGCCACTGCCTGGTCCCCAAGCGCCTTTTCTATTTGGCCGGAGGAGGCTGATATGGAGATTGCGCTTGCGGGTCGATGTAAAATTCGATTTCGATCGTCTTGCCTTCCTCAACGACGACCGGCATCTTCCGCGATTGGCCTTTGACCATCCAGGGACATTGTAGGTAGGCAGTATTTTCGCCCGGCGCGGCGCGAATGCGAAAGGTCCCGTCATCTGCTACCGAGACGGATTCGACCGATCCTGGCCGGGGCCTTGAAGGTCCTTCGAGTGCAACGGTCAGCCGCCAGCCCTCGGCGCTCCGTGCAACGGGCTCTTTGCTTTCGAAGTGCAAGACACGCCCTGCAATCAACCCACCAGAAATGAGATTCAAATCGGGCGCTTCGATCGTTTGGCCTTCGCTCACCGCCAACGCACGGATGGCCACAACCGTCCTTTCCGGCGTCTTGGCCCATACATGGTATCGGTCTGCTACCAGTGAACGGAGTTGGTAACGTCCCTCCGCATCCGTTTTTGCGTCGCTGAAGCCATGATTTTCGATGCCTCCGGCTTTAACCCGCACGCCGGCCGCAGGTTGGCCGGTGACCAAATCGACCACGGTGCCCTCAATAATTCCGGCACGCCCCAACTGAAAATCGACCTTCGCCGGAACTTGCGAATACAGGCCCATTTTCCGGCCGTAATTGGGGTGCAGCACCCAAAAAACGTACTTTACTCGCAGCGTCTCATCACCGGCCCAAAGAGCAAGATCCGATATGCAATAGCGCCCCTGGTCATCGGTGACGTCGCTCCAGATACCCAAGGGCGTCTGTCCGCCCACCATTCGGCGATACACTGTTGCTCCAACGATCGGTTTCCCCGCGGTGTCCGTTACCACGCCGCTCAAGCTGGCGGCCGGTTCAAGCACAACGTTTAGCTGTTCGCGGTCCTCGCGGATTAGCAGGTACGTGCCGCATCGAATCAGTGCCGAAGCAAACGAGGGATGCGTCACGATCAGAAAATACTCGCTCCAGTCTCCTTCACGGCCGATAACGAGTGGCGGCAGTTGAGGAAAGCGGAATTCGCCGTTATCAGTGGTCTTGATCTCGGCGCGCAACTTCGTTGTGTCGGTACTATCGGTCGGCATGTAGAGCCAGAAGAGCTTCACGTTTGCACCGGAAACGCGCTTCCCGTCTTGAGCGACGCATGTACCGGCAATCGTCAACGTGCGATCCGCCGCATCGGTGCGCCGGATGATCACGAGCGATAATGTGAAGGCAATCGAGCAAGACAGCCAAACGTGGAACAGTTGCCGACGCATCGGTTCACTCCACGACTTACAGCTTCCAGCCGTCGAACAGCGTCGCGCGGAGGCGGTTCCATTCGGGGATGCGCTGATTCGCTTGGCCGCGATGTACCAGCTCGTCGACCCATTCGTCCATCCGCCGCAAGCGTTGGGCCAGGCTCTCGACCGTGTTCAAGGCCAATTTGCAGGCGGCCGAGCCCTGCTCTTTGCACAGCTCGTCGTACCTGGCGCGTTCGATGGTCAAGAGCTTGACGGTCTCTTTGGCCCGCACGCTGGCCGAATGCGGCGCGGGATGAAAGAACGACATCTCGCCAAAGTTGGCCAGCGGCTCGAGCGTGGCCAAGGTGGTCGGCTCTGAAGAATTCTGCCCGGTGAGCACGTGGAACACCTCGCACTGCCCTTCCAACAGCACGCACAAACGCTGGCTGCGCTGGCCCTGCTCAAAAATCACCTCGCCCGGGCCAAACTCCTTGATCTCGGCAATCTCCAGCAGGCGCTCTGACTCGTCCGCGGAGAAGCCGCGGAAGATCGGAATCTGCTTGTAAAGCTCCTTCGAGATCAGCTCCGCCTTCATATAATGCCTCCCAGAACGGTTGCCCGACCGACGCGGCCGATACCAATAATATAGGCCGCGGTCCGCAAGCTGACCTTCCGCTCCACCGACAGTTCCCAGACTCGCTCGAACGACTCGGACAGCACGCGGTCGAGCTCCTGCCTTACCCGGTTCAGGCCCCATTGGTAACGTTGCCGGTTTTGCACCCATTCGAAATAACTGGCCGTCACGCCGCCCGCATTCGCCAGAATGTCGGGCAAAATCGTCACTCCCCGCTCGTGCAAAATATCGTCGGCCTCGAAATCGATCGGCCCGTTGGCCGCCTCGATAATACACTCGGCCTTGATCCGCGGGGCATTTTCCTTGGTGATGACGCCGCCCAAGGCCGCCGGCACGAGCAGATCGACGTCGAGCTCCAGCAGATCTTCGTTGGTAATGCGATCGGCGTCCTGGTAGCCGGCCAGGCCGCCACGGTGGTCGAGCGCCCAGCGCAACATGGCCGGAACGTCGAGGCCCTCTTTGCGGTAATAGCCGCCGCTCACGTCGCTGACCGCCAGCACGCGATATTCCGCCTCCGTCAAAAACTTGGCCGCGTGCGAGCCGACGTTGCCAAACCCTTGAATTGCCACCCGAGTTTGCGGTGGCTTGCGGGCCAGGCGGCTGAGCAGCTTGAACGTCAGGATGCCCACGCCGCGGCCCGTCGCTTCCTCGCGGCCGGGCAAACCGTGCATCTCAACCGGCTTGCCCGTCACGACGGCGGGATTGAACCCGTGATACTTGGCATACTGGTTCATGATCCAGGCCATGATTTTGTCGTTGGTGCCCATGTCGGGGGCGGGAATGTCGATGTCGGGGCCGATCAGGTCGTGGATGCCGTCGATGAACTTGCGGGTGACCAGCTCCAGTTCCCGCGGGCTGAGCTGAGTGGTATCGACGGCGATACCGCCCTTGGCGCCGCCGTAAGGGATATTGACGACAGACGTCTTCCAGGTCATCAAGGCGGCCAGCGAGCGGACTTCATCCAGATCGACGTCGGGATGAAACCGCAGGCCCCCCTTCATCGGCCCGCGTGAATCGTCGTGCTGCACGCGATAGCCGATGTACGTGGTAATTTCGCCGTTATCGCGTTCGATGGCCACTTGCACCTGCACTTCGCGTTTGGGCGTAAGCAGCAGGCGTCGGATGTTCTCCGACAGGTCCATCAAGTCGGCGGCGCGGTTGAAATACAGTCCTGTGGTATCGAAGGCTTTCATCCCACAGAATCATATCCGGCCGAGGGCGCAGGCTCAAGAAAGGTGGAGGGTAGGCAGTAGACGGTAGGCAGTAGACGGTAGACGGTAGACGGTAGACGGGGGGCCATTCGTTTAACCGCAGGGCCAGCGGCCCGCGTGGAGATGGCTTCATAACCGGCCGTAGTTGTTCAACAAGGCCCGATGGCAGATAGAACGCCCGCGCGGCCCGTTGGGCCTGCGGTTAAACGACGTTTCCGCTTGCGCGTCGCTAAGACCTAAGCCCTAAGACCTAAGACCTAAGATCTCTTACGCTATTTCTTTGAACTGAATGTCGTGCAGCCGGCCGTACAGGTTGCAGCGTCGCAGCAGTTCGTCGTGCGAGCCGACGTCCAGGATGCGGCCGGCGTCCATCACCACGATGCGATCGGCCAGCGCGAGCGTGCCCATGCGGTGCGTGATGATCACCGTCGTGCGGTCGCGGACGAACTGCTCCAGCACCTGCTGGATCACCTGCTCGCTTTCCAAATCGACCTGGCTGGTCGCCTCATCGAGGATCAAGAGCGGGGGGTCGCGGAGAATGGCCCGCGCCAAGGCAATCCGTTGCCGCTGCCCGCCCGAGAGGAGATTGCCTCGCTGGCCCACGACGGTGCGATAGCCGTTCTCCAGCTTCTCTTCAATGAAGCGGTGAGCGTGCGCCTGCTCGGCCGCGCGAATCACGTCCTCGCGCGTGGCCCAGGGGCTGCCATAGCGGATGTTGGCCAGGACGGTGTCGTCAAACAAAAGTGTCTCTTGCGTCACCAGGCCGATCTGCGTGCGCAGGTCGCGCAGCCGCACTTCGCGCAGGTCGATGCCGTCGAGCCGCACGCTGCCGGAGGTAGGATCGAAAAACCGCGGAATCAGGTTGGCCAGCGTACTCTTGCCGCAGCCGTTCGGTCCGACGATGGCGATCGTTTCGCCGAAGGCGATCCGCAGGTCGATTGCTTCCAGCACCTTCTGCGAGGGCTGGTAGGAAAAATGGACCTGGTCGAACACCAGGTCGCGATGGTGCCGCGGCAGGGCGCGCGGTTGCCGTGTCTCCTCGATGCGCGGATTGCGATCGAGAAGCTGAAAAATGCGGTCGCTGGCCGCCGACGCGCGTTGAATGCGGCTGAAGACCTCGGAAAGCTTGCGTGCGGGGTCGCTCACTCCGGCCAACAACCCATAGAACAACAGCAGGCCCTCGAACGTCGGCGGCTGCCGGCCCATCGGAATGCCGAACAGGTTGTTCTTGCGCTCCAACACCAGGTACGCGCCGGCGAGAATGGCCACGCACACGGTCATCATGCCCATGATCTCGGTCACGGGCCGCGTGAGCGAATCGTAGCGGGCAATGCGCATGGCCTTCTTGAGGTACTTTTTGCTCACTTGATGGAACCGCCAACGCTCGCTGCGTTCCATCGTAAATGCTTTGACGACTTTGATGCCCTGAAACGTCTCTTCCAGAATGTTATAAATCTGCGACATTTCTTCCATGGCTTTGCGGTTCGCCCGCTTGAGCGTGCGGGCCAGCCAGCGGATGAGAAAGGCCGAGACCGGCGCGATGAACAGTGACAGCACCAACAACTGCCAATTGACAAGCCCCGCCCCTACCAGGCAGGCGATCATCTTCAGCGGCTCGCGTATCAGCTTGCCAAAGAAATCGTTGATGCCGCTCGAAAGGCTTTCCATGTCAAAGGTGAAGCGGCTCATCAGCTCGCTGGTGCCTTCGCTGGTAAACGTGCCCATGTCCATGCGCAGCGTGCGGCGATAAAACTCTTTACGCAGGTTGAAAACGACGCGTTGCGCCAGCCGGGCCACCAGCACCTGCTGGGCGATAAAAAACAAGCTCTTCACGATCGTGCCGGCCAACAGCCCGCCCACGACCACGACCAGCGTCATGAACGGGTCGGCGGGGAAGTAGGGGTCGATCACGTGCTTGGCGAGCCATTGATAGCGCCCCAGTTCGCGGTCGGACGCGATCGCTTCACGCTCCAGCCGCTGCCGGTTGGCAAGCAGGGCATCACGCTGGTCGCCGGCCGCCGAGGCAAGCTGCCGGTCGATCTCCTCCGCCTCTTGGCGGAACCGATGCGCGTCGCGCTGGGTTTGGGCGATCGACTCGGCGGCCCACTGTTGCAGCGAGCGGCCCTTGGTGGTCAGTTCGACGAGCGGATAAACGGCGCTGATGTTGCCGCCCCAAAGCACCGCCACGACGAGCGCGCAGAAAATCGAGCTGCCGAGTGTAAACGGATATCGCAGCGCCAAGCGCAGCGTCCTGCCAAAATTGTTCATCCCGGTTCAGTCCAATCGGCGCTTCGCGCGCCGGGTGATCGGCATAAGATAGGGAATTCGCGGCGAAACATTAGCAGATTTCGCCTCGCCGGCCAAGGCGGGATTTGACGCCCAAGGAGGATGGCCTTCCCAGGCCGTCACCATTTCTGGTGACGGGGTAGGAAGCCCATCCTCCGGATGGTCGCCAACCCACGCAAAGCCGCCCGTCTAAATTACGCAGGCTGGGCATGCTACGATGAACGGGCAATGATTCTGGAAGGCATCGTGACAACTTTGGGCGTCGACGGCGCGGTCAACGTCGCACCGATGGGACCGCGCGTCGACGTGGCCATGCGCAAGATCATATTGCGGCCCTTTCAAACCTCGACGACTTATCACAATCTCAAACGCCACGGCGAGGGCGTCCTGCACGTCACCGACGACGTCGAGCTGTTGGCTCGGGCCGCCATCGGGCATCTCGACCCGCTGCCCGAGCTAATGCCCGCGGAAGGCGTGGCGGGGCGACGCCTGGTCGATACTTGCCGCTGGTATTCATTTCGCGTTGCCCGCCTCGACGACCGGGACGAACGCACGACGA
>DASSFG010000265.1:0-3340 GCA_035694685.1 Pirellulales bacterium | reverse complement strand
GCCAAACGCCGTGCCCAGCACGACATTAGCCGTCTTGCGTCCCACTCCGGGCAACTCCACGAGCGAATCAAGCTCATTGGGCACTTGCCCCTGATATTCTTCCACCAAACGGCGGCAGGCCGCCTGGATGCTCTTGGCCTTGCTGCGAAAGAACCCTGTGCTTTTGATTTCATCTTCCAGCTCTTTGGCGTCGGCGCCCGCATAATCGGCCGCCGAGCGGTATTTGCGAAAGAGTTGCTTGGTGACCAGGTTCACCCGCACGTCGGTACACTGGGCCGACAGGATGGTGGCGATCAGCAATTCGAGCGGCGAGCGAAAATTAAGAGCACATTTGGCCGCCGGGTACGTCTTGGCCAATAACCTGGCCACGCGCGCAGCGTGACGTTTGGCGGGCGCGGAAGGAGCGGTCTTCGGGCCGGTCGGCATGCGGTGCAAAGGCGAGTGAGGAGCAGCCTCGATTCTCAAGGCAACCCGCCAAGCTGTCAAGCTCGCGCGTCTTCGGGTGGTGTGCTAAGTCGCCCACGAAGGCCAAGCGTTAGCGAGTCTTAGGGTGGGACCAGCGCCGCGTGATACGCCATACACCAAGCCACTTGCTCGGCCGTCAGCTTTGTCAGATCGTGCGGCAGGCGCATCTCTTTCTTGTCCAAATTTCGGCTTCAAGGGCGAGGCGAGGTTTCTCGGCCGGCTCAATCGGTAGATTTTAGCGGGGCTGCCATTTGCGGCAAATAAGCCGGACGGTATCATTCGCCCAGCTTTCTTGACCGGCGTTTGGTCGATGGTCAGGATGGAAGGGCATTGCTTAGTTTACCGCAGCACGAAAACGAACAGCGGATTGTCGATCGAATACCGCGCCAAACAGCCGTGTCAAAAAGTCCTGAAGCTCTCGTCGAACCGACCTTGCTCGAATGGGCGCGCGATTCGGCGCGCATGAGCCGCTAGGAAGCTGCCGAGCGAATGCAGCTTCTGCCGCATCGCCTCTACGCCTGGGAAGAAGGTATCGACCGGCCGACCATCAAGCAGCTCCGCTCGCTGGCCTCCATCTACAAGCAGCCATCTGCCGCGTTCTTTCTACCCACCGCGCCCGAAGTGTTTAAGCCTCCGGTGCATGACTATCGCCGACTTCCTGACGAGCATGTTGCACCGATCTCGTCAGGCCTATTGCTCGATATCCGCGAGGCGCTGGCACGCGGCCGGCGCGGCGCTGGGGCCGAAACACTCGCTGCTGTCGCACGGCGTACTTCGTTCGCACGGCAGCGATCTTACGTGGCGTGACGAGGAGCTTCGGCAACTCGCGAAGGACTACGGAGTAAGCCGCGAGGTCGTGCTGCGGCGGATATTAATCTTGGGCGGAACCAGCGAGGCGTTCTACGACCAGAAGCGCCGGCAGTTCCAGGGCGAGTATGATCGCCGCCAGAGCGAAAAAGGCTTCCCGCCACCGGCCATCGATGCTGTCAGCAGCGCCGGCAAGCCTTTCGTTTCGCTAGTTCTCGACGCCTTCAACGACGACCGCATCACCACCAGCGATGTCTCGGACTTTCTGGGTGTGAAGCTTAGGCACCTCGACAAGATCAGCGAAATCCTCGGCATGGCTTAAACGCTTAGCGGTTGGGCATGGCACCCAAGTACACGATCGACACTTGCTCTTTCACCGCCATGCGGCGCGTTTATCCGGAGGATGTGTTTCCCGGCGCATGGCGAAAGCTGGCCGAATTGGCCGAATCGAGCATTATCATTTCCATCGACGAGGTTCTCGAAGAGTTGCAGGCAGAGGTGACGAAGTATCGAAATGGGCGAAGCAGTATGCGGCGATCTTTCTGCCGCTCGACACCGACATTCAGACTGAGGCGACGAAGATCCTCGACAATCATCCCACGCTCGTTGGCTTGAGAAAGGCCAAGTCGGGAGCCGACCCGTTTGTGATTGCCGCGGCCATCGTTCACGGCTGATAGACCGGATGATCGAACTCGAAAAGGATCGCCGAGAAAAGGCCGAGAAAAGGGGACGCAGCTCGATTCATACACCTGAGCCGGATCGTCGCGCGCTCCGTTGATGTCGAGCAAGCAGCCGGTCGTCGTTCTCTCAGCAGCGCGCGCCGCGCCCGGCGACAGCGGTAGCGAGCGCCTCGACAAATGGGCATTGAGCGGCTAGCAGGCAATGCCATGCTCGACAACCGCGTTAAAGCCGGGGCTGGTATTCGGCAATCCGGGCGTCGATGACTGCTGGCGAGTCGGCTGCCCATTGAAGCCGCCGAGTTACGCTCTTTAAACCGGGCGCAGCATAGACGAACCGCGTATCGTACTGTCTGTAGAGTTTGTCGAAGAAGGCGTCCACGCTCAGCTCACTGCCGGCCGGCGGAAAACCGGCGATCAGCGTTCCAATCGCGTCACCTCGCGCCTCGGCCAGACAGATGGCCACCGCCTCATATTTTGTCACCGCGTTGCGGATATCGTTGCGACCGGCAAGCCGGGCCATCACGTCGTGGTAACGCAAGATGCCCTCGCTGACGTGCCCATCGTTCGTGATGGCGACGTCATTGGTGGCAACGCCCTCGCCTTCCCGGTTGGCGCGGAGCACGTGGAGAAACCCGTAGACGAGCGCGGGGTAGGCGATATGCAGGTTGGTGCAGTCCCCCGCCGCTTCCTCCATGCGGTTGGTAAGATTGCGAAAGGCATTCAAGGTGCCCTTCATAGAAATGGCGAGCACTGGCCCGATCCCGTCTTTCGTGACTACGACGTCGACGTTTTTTGTCTTCAGTCCTCCGAAGACGGTCCTTTCGTCGCTGCCGCCCGACAGCTCGGAATAATCGAGAATCCAGCGTCTACCGTCCTTCTTAACCTCGAAGGGCGGTCGGGGCCGTACTTCGTCCGGCCGAAATCCGCCCTCCAGCACGAGCCGGCAGGCGACATACCAATGGAGCGGTTTAATGTGCTCTGAACCCTGGTGCCCTGCGATGTTCTGCACGAACGCGGTTAGAGCTTCCTTTCTTGTCAACCATCGGCACCTGGCGGACCCTTTAGCCATAGTGCCTCCAGCGACGCATGATCTCGATTCCCTCTTGCAGCTCGCGCTGCTGGTCGTGCAACTCGCTAACCTCCTTCCGCAGTACGACTTGGTTTGCCTCGCGCGGTTCCAGCTTCAGAAGTCCGCCGCCAAGCGGGTGGCCTTCAAGCTCGCAACTCAGCGTGGTCAGCGGATCATTCCAGCGCCGTTGCAACTCGACGACGCTAAGAGTGCCGTTCATGCGCACGACATGCACGGAGTTCGTCGCCACGCAACCGGCATGATTGGCCACCAGGGCCGGAGCTTCGCCGCTCATATACGACAAGAAAGCGTCAGGTAC
>DASSFG010000264.1:0-3456 GCA_035694685.1 Pirellulales bacterium | reverse complement strand
GGATGCGGGGGTTGCCGTAGGGTGGGACGAGCGAAGCGAGTCCCACCGAGATTGTTATGGTGGGACTCCGGGTACCCTCTGGGTGGCTCGTCCCACCCTACGCACTACGCAGTCGTCAATACATGCTTGACAGAGCACTAGGAGCGTACAGAAAAGAAAGTCGCTCCGCGACAAACCAAAGCGGCGATAAATCGCCGCACTCCAAAAAGTCAGGGAGCGCGGCGGGTGGCGGCTACCAAGCGATAAACCTCCCAGAGCCAAGCGTATGAGTCGGCAGGGCTGCTGGCGGCCGTCATGTCGGGAATAATGGCGATGGTGTCTAGTTCGCCGAACTGGTCTTGAATGCTTTGGCGGGCGGCGGGGGAATCGACGAGCACCCGAGCCGCGTTTTCAAACGCTTGCTGAATCGGACTATCCGCGACAAGGCCATCTGGCTCGCTGAGAAAGTCTTCGCTGAAGGCCGAAATCAGATAGGGCGCTCCGGTCTCCAACACGAGGTGGCCAAGCAAGCTAACACCGTGTACGTGAACCACTTGCGGATCAAACGACCCGATCTCCTCATCCAGCCGCCGCCGCGTGGTGGTACGGAACGGCTCGGGCTCGTCGTCGGTTTCGATACAATCGACGACCAGTTCTCGCAACTCGTGGCCGGCGAACGGCGCCTGGCGCACCAGTTGCTCAATAAATGTCGTTGCTTTTCGCGGCGAAGTTGGCGTAAATGAATCGCGTGCAAGCAAGATCCGCATGCGGTCAGTCTAGTGCGCTCGCGAAGCAAGGCAAACGTCGGACGGCGCACGGCCGATACTGAGATTGGCCCCGGCTTGAATCGAGCCACTGCCGAACGACCGGCCAGCCACGAAAAGGGCTTGCGAGCGTTGGACGCACTTCGCCACGGGTAGCGACGATAGGGATGACGCAAGTCTTGACGGCTTGGGACTTTTTTGCGCTGGTGTATGCTATGATTCATGGCCCAAAAGTCCTAGACCAAGGTGGAGAAAGCGGTTACTCTGAAAGGCCCTGGGGCGTCCACTTCTCTTCCTAGGTTCGCACGAGAGCACCAAGCGGCATGAGCACCGAACAGGTCGACCCCCAGCTTATTGAACAGACCAAGCAGCAGATTCGCGGTTTGGTTGTAGAGATTGCGCAGCTTGCCAAACAGCAAGTTGATGCTCGGGAGTTCTACGGGGCCTTCCTCGACCGGGTGGTGTCGGCTTTGGCGGCGGTGGGCGGGGCGGTGTGGACTTTGGGCGACGCGGGCTCGCTCGAGCTGCAATATCAGATCAACTTTCGCGAAACGCGGCTGGCCGACAACCAGCAGAACTTGCAGCGGCACGGCATGTTGCTGCAAAAAACGATGGCCGGCGGCGAAGGCCTGCTGGTCGCGCCACACTCGGGCGAGGGCGACGGCGACCAGGCCGGCAATCCAACCGACTTCCTCTTGATTCTGGGGCCGATCAAGGTCGACCAGGAATCGAAGGGGGTCATCGAAGTTTTTCAGCGGGCCGGGGCGCCGCCTACCACGCAGCGTGGCTACCTCAAGTTTCTGCTGCAGATGTGCGAGTTGGCCAGCGATTATCTCAAGAATCGCCAGCTCCGGCACTTCACCGACCGCCAGACGCTGTGGAACCAACTCGAAAACTTCAGTCGCGTGGCCCATACCAGCCTCGACCCGCGCGAGACGGCCTACACGATTGCCAACGAAGGCCGGCGGCTGATCGAGTGCGACCGCGTAAGCGTAGCCATCCGGCACGGCCGCCACTGCACGATCGAGGCCGTCAGCGGGCAAGACACTTTTGACAAACGCTCCAACGTCATCGCCCTGCTCAACCGCTTGTCGAGCGCCGTAGTGGCCGCCGGCGAGCCGCTCTGGTATTCGGGCGACACGAGCGACCTGGCCCCGCAGGTGGAAGAGGCCGTGCAGGCGTACGTCGATGAATCACACTCGAAACACGTGGCCGTACTGCCGCTCAAGCGGCCCGAGGCAGACAAAACCGACGAAGACGCCGACGAGCCTGAAACGATCGGCGCCTTGATCGTCGAACAGATTGAAGACGCCCGGCCGCGTGAAGGGATGGTGCAGCGCGTCAACGTCGTTTGCGACCATAGTTCGTTGGCGCTGGCCAACTCCTTGGAGCACAACAGCCTGTTCCTGATGCCGGTCTGGCGCACGCTGGGCAAAGCCAAATGGATTGTGGCGGCACGCACGCTGCCCAAAACCGTGGCTATTGCCATTGCAGTGCTCGTGGTGCTGGTGGGCATGTTCGTGATACCCGTCGATTTCAGTCTCACCAGCGACGGCAAATTGCAGCCGGTCGATCGCCGCGACGTGTTCGCCGCCGTCGAGGGCACCGTCGACCGCATCCTGGTCAGGCACGGCGAGAGAGTGAAGAAAGGGCAGGTGCTGATGGAAATGAAGAGCACCGACCTGGCCGTGGCCATCGAAGACGTGACGGGTAAGCTGACGCAGGCCGAAGATTCGCTGGCCTCGGCCATTCACGCCCGCAGCGTGCATGGCAGCTCCTCGCGGAACGACGAGCAGGACATGAAGAAGGCCGACTACGACGTGTCGAATTTCCAGGTGCAGGTCGATAGCCTGCGGCGGCAGAAAAAACTGTTGCAGCAAAAGAAAGAAAAACTGAAGATTACCAGTCCCATCGACGGCGTGGTGACCACTTGGGACTTCGACCGCGAGCTGCTCACGCGGCCGGTGAAGCCAGGCGACGCCCTGTTGACCGTGGCCAATGAAAACGGCGAATGGGAGCTGGAGCTCGACGTGCCCGAAGACCGCATGGGCCACATCACGCTGGCGCAAAAGGACGAAGGGCCTGATTTGCCGGTGACGTATCACCTGGCGACCCAGCCGGGGTCCAATTACGAAGGCAAAGTGCTCGACGTACACGAAAGCGCTGAAGTACACGGGGAGGACGGCAGCGTGGTGCTGGTCAAGGTGCAGATCGACAAAGAACAACATGCCGACCTGCTGCGGCCGGGCGCGAACGTCAAGGCACGTATTTATTGCGGCCGAAGCTCGGTCGGCTATTGGCTATTCCACGACGCGTTTGGCTTCCTCGAATCGCGCGTCTTGTTCCCCATGAACTTGTGAGAGCGAAAACATGTCAGCGAGTCTCTGGTTTCTGTCCGTAGTTCTGGTGCTGAGCGGCCCGGACGGCGAAGATTCGCCTGGTCGTCGCACGAACAACCAATTCGAAGTCGAAGAGACGCTCGTAACGTTGATCGACGAGATTGACGTGGCCGCTGAAGAGGCCGGGCTGATCACGGAGATTTCGGTGCGCGAAGGCTCCGAGGTCAAGTCAGGCGACAAGCTGGCCCAGATTAATGACAGCAAGGCGCAAGCCGCCAAGAAGGTTGCCAAAGCCGAACACGAGGTGGCCTTGGCCGAGGCCACGAACAACATCTCGGTGAGGTACGCGGAGGCCGCGGCGAAGGTGGCCGACT
>DASSFG010000263.1:0-6225 GCA_035694685.1 Pirellulales bacterium | reverse complement strand
ATTTTCCGCCCGATCCGGCCGGCGGCGAGGGTTTCGACAACACGGGCGAAGCGCTGGGCATGTCGCCGAGCTTACTCAAAAAATATCTGGCTGCCGCTCAGCACGTGTCGGAGCACCTGGTGCTCAAGACGGACGGCATCGCGTTCGCCCCCTTTCCGGTCACTTCCTACAACGAGCAAAAGAAGCTGACGGAACATGCCATCATCGACTTTTACCAGCGCCACACAGTGCGGGTCGCCGACTACCTGGAAGCTTGCTGGCGATACCGGCATCGCGGCCCGGCCGACGCCGCGCTCACCATCGCCGATTGGGCTGAGCGCCGTGGGTTAAGCTCCAAGTACCTGACGCTGGTGTGGGAAACGTTGAGCACCGCCCCGCAATCGTCTGGCTATCTAAAGCAAGTCGGTGAATTATGGCAGGCGATACCCGCGCCAACCGACGCTGCCGGCCGGCCACCAGAATTGGCCGCACTCGAAAGGTTCGTCGAATTCTGCCAGCGCAGGCTTTGTTATCGCGAGCCGGCGTTGATCCACGCCAGCGCAGGCAACTGGCCGATCAGCCACCTGGATTTACGTGCCCGCACGGCAGCCCAGCGAGACCAGTTCGACCCCAACAACTTCAAAAGTCGGGCCGCGATCCGTTTCGATCGGCTCAAAGCCGCGCCGGACAGCGGGGCTCCGTCCCAGCCTTTCACGTTGTACCTGCGCTTCGACCGGGCGTTTGGCGATGGCCAGCAAGGCGGACTGGTCGAGCTACACCGGCCCGTCTTCAGCAAAGCCAACACGCCGCCGCGCAACGACGACGAGGTCAAGCAGCACGGCGCGATCATGCTGCGCGAACTGCTGGCGCAGCACGCACCGGCGGTCGCTGAACGCCTTGCCTTTGGGAAGCATCCCAACAGCACGGAAATCGACGCCGATTCGTGCGTTGTCGAGGCGCCGGCCACGGTCGAAATCCCGCTGAGTGCAGAGATGCTGAGCAAACTGGACGGTCAGCAACTGTTCGTCGAGTGCGAGCTTGCCGAGCGGTCGGGCGAAGGGGGCGTCTACGTGCTGCCTGGATTTGGCAAGCCGCCTTCAGACCCCTGGGCCGCGAACGTCGAACTGTTGATCGACCCCAACGGCGATCTGGCCAAGAGCATGGCGAATTCCTCAGCACAGTTCTGCCGAGCTTTTCCGAATCGTTTCTTTTACGTCGACAACGAGCGCGGGCTGGCTGCCGGCTTCCACCTGGTCGATGGCTTTTTCCGCGATGACCTGCCGCTCATGGAAAAAGTATTGAGCGACCCAGAGCCACGCGAGTTGGACGGTCTTTGGCGAGAGCTCGATTTCGTCACGCAGGCCACCGAAACGCTGATTCGTGGCTTCGTTTGGTTCGAGCGGTCGGAGCGGCACGTGCTGCACGACAAACGCTTCGACTTCCTTCGCCCGGAAGATCCTCGGCTCGTCGAAGACGAACTGCTAACGCAGTTCGAGAAGGTCTACTTGGAAAAGCTGGGCGTCAAGCTCGTCGAGGGCACACTCGAGCCCGAGCAGCCGAACGCGCAATTTGATCTGGTTCATGGGTTCTTTGTCAGGATTCGGGCCGGCCTGACGCTTTATCGCGAGCAATTGAAGGCCGCCGAGCAACGGGCGCTCGCCGATCTTAATACACTGGCCGAGCGGGCATATCGCCGGCCATTGGTCCCCGCAGACGTTCAATCGTTGCGCACGCTCTACGATGATTTGCGAAAGCGAGGCCAAAGCGTTGAGTCGTCGTTGCGTGGTGCGTTTATAGCAGTGCTGATGTCGCCCGATTTCTTCTTTCACTTGAGCACTTCGCCGCCAGGACCAGGCGTGCATCCACTCGACGACGACGCGCTGGCCAGCCGGCTGAGCTATTTTCTCTGGTCGTCGCTGCCCGACGATGAGCTGCGAGCTGCCGCGCGCGCACACAAGTTGCGGGATGATGCGGAGCTGGTAGCCCAAACGCGGCGAATGCTCCACGATCCGCGCATCGACGCTTTTGGCCGTGAGTTCTTCGGCCAGTGGCTGCGGTATCGCGACTATTTATCGAAAGACTCGATCAATGCGGCGGCGTTTCCGGGCTACGACGATCCGCTGCGAGAAGCCATGTTCGAGGAGCCGGTCCGGCTGACAACCTACCTGATCCACGAGGACCGGCCGATCACCGAGTTGCTCGACAGCGACGTGACGTTCGTGAACGGTGTGCTGGCCAGGCACTACGGCGGCGAAATTGCCCGGCAGTACGACAGCGTGTCGGCCAACCCCACCGAGTGGCATCGAGTGAGCGGCTTGCGCGAGCTGGGCCGCGGAGGACTGCTTGGCATGGGCGTCGTTTTGACCAAGACCTCCAAGGGCGAACGGACCAGCCCGGTGAAGCGCGGATTCTGGGCGGTACACCATCTGCTCGGGCAACACTTCCCGCCGCCGCCGGCCGACGTGCCTGAGCTGCCGGCGAATGAGAAGCAAGCGGCTAAGACGCTTCGAGAGCTGATGGCGGCACACACGGCCAACGCGAAATGCGCGATGTGCCACGTTCATTTCGACAGCCTGGGCATGGCCCTGGAAGGCTTCGACCCAATCGGCCGTGCGCGGACCAACGATCTGGCCGGCCGACCGATCGACAACGTGGTCGTCTTCCCCAACGGCCAAACGGGGAAAGGTATTCCGGGGCTGATCGAGTATATTGAAGAGCATCGCCGCCGCGACTTTGTCGGGACGTTGTGCCGCAAGTTTCTCGGCTATGCGCTCGGCCGATCGGTCATTTTGTCCGACCAGCCGCTGTTGATGGAAATGGAAGCCGCGCTGGTGAAGAACGACTACCGTTTTTCGGCGCTGTTTGAAACCGTCGTCCGCAGCCCGCAATTCAGGCAGCAGCGCGGCGGCGAATATGTGGCGAGTGGCCCGTGAACGGCCGATGAACGTAAAGTTTCGTTTCCGAGGAGAATAATCATGCGATCGAAGGTTTCTCGGCGCGTTGTGCTACAGGGCCTTGGCGCCACGGTCGCGTTGCCGTGGCTGGAATCGGCCCGGCTGTTGGCCGCCGACCGAGACGCGGCCGACGGCGCGCCGCCGAAACGGTTTGCGTTTCTGTTCTTCGGCGACGGCATTCATCCGCCGGAGTGGTGGGCCAAGGGAACCGGTGCGGCGATGGAGTTGGGACCGGCCTTTGCCTCGCTGGCTCCGCTCAAGCAAAAGGTCAATTTCATCAACGGGCTTGCCCATTCGGGCGAAGTGGTGGGTGGACATGCCCGAGGAGCGGCCGGCATCTTGACCGGCGTGCAGCCGAAGGGCGGCCGTGAGATTCGTGCGGAAACGAGCATGGACCAGCTTCTCGCACAGCGGCTGGGCGATGCCACGGTGCTGCCTAGCCTGGTGCTGGCATGCGAGCGGCCCGTGAGCGGCTTTCACGAGTCGGGCTACTCGATGATGTATTCCTCGCACGTTTCCTGGAGTTCGCCCGTTTCTCCGGTGCCGTCGGAGCTTTACCCCTCGTTGGCGTTCGACAGCTTGTTCGAGAGCCAGGCGAGCCGCACGCACTTGAGCGTGCTCGACCACGTGCTCGAACAACTGGGCGACGTCACTCGGCGTGCCTCAAACACCGATCGGGCGAGGATCGACGAATTTGCGACGTCGGTCCGCGAAGTCGAACAGCGGCTGGTGAAGTTGGAGGAGAGCCAGCGTGAGTCATACGGCGTGAGCAAGTCGGTTAAAGACCAACGCCCGATCGATGGTTTGCCCACGCAGATCGACGAACACACGCGGCTGATGAGCGACGTCATCGCGCTGGCCTTTCAGAACGACCGCACGCGAATTGCCACCATGCTGTTGACCAACAACCTTTCCGGGCAGGTTTACCCGTTCCTCGGCTTGCGCGACGACCATCACAGCTTTTCGCACAATTGGCAAGGCCAGGATTTTGCCAAGATCACGCGGTTTTGGGTCGAGCAGTACGCCTATTTGCTCGCCAAGCTCGACGCCGTGCAGGAGGGCGACGGCAGCGTGCTCGACCACTCTTGCGTGATTTTGGCGAACGAGCAGTGGACGGCCCACAACGCCCCCAAAATTCCGCTCTTAATGGCCGGCGGCCTGAATGGCGCCTTCGAAACCGGCCGCAGCCTGGATTTCGAAGCCAGCCGCGACCGTAAAATGTCGGCCTTGTATTTGGCGATCATGGACCGCATGGGCGTCACCTTGCCAAAATTCGGCGACGCCAGCGAACCGCTTACGATTTAACGGACCGTCGCGTTGACGTCATACGAATCGTCCGCTGCGCGGCGGCGCCGGTCTTTGGAGTGCGGCGATTTATCGCCGCTTTTGCCGGTCGCGGAGCGACCTTTCTTTCGTCGTGCCGGTACTTGGTGTCCGAGCGACTCAGCAAACAGAAAGCGGCTCCGCCGCAAGCCAAAGCGGCGATGAATCGCCGCACTCCAAAGGGTTGCGACCCCTTCGGTGCGGAATGCGATCACGCTGAAAGCCTGATCCGGTTCTTGCAAGCAGCACTAAACGTCGATTTCGAATCCCGGGCGGTTTTCACGCGCCAGGAAGAAGTTGGCTTGATCGTCGCCAATGATTTCACGTTTGACGGGATCCCACTTGAGTTCCCGGCCCAAGCGCATGGCGATGTTCGAGAGGTGGCAGATTTCGAGCATGCGGTTGTGCGACCAGACGTCGGAGATCGGCTGCTGGCGTGACCTCATGCCCTCGATGAAATTGGCGGTGTGGTTCGCGCTGACCTTGCCGCCGTAAACCTCTTCGATCGCGCCGTCCGGCAGAGGATTCTCCTTCAAGTCGTCGATGGGCTTGCCCGTGATCTTGCCGCGGTTGACGAAGAAGCGGCTTTCGCTTCCCTCGAAAAGAATGCCGTTGTCGCCTTCGCTGGTGATGAGCATCTCCACGTCGTTCGGCATCTCGACGCGGACCGTGAATTTGGTCGCCACGTTATATCGATCGTCGACCAGCGGATAGCCGTCCTTGTATTCGACCGGCAACGTAAATTCGACGGGCGTGACTTTGCTCGGCCCCGTGTCGCCGGCGCCGAGCGCCCAGCAGGCAATGTCGACGTGATGCGCGCCCCAGTCGGTGAGTTTGCCGCCGGAATACTCGTGCCAATTGCGAAAGGAGTAGTGGCAATTGCTAAAGAGCGGCACACCGCCGCCGTAACCTTCGCGCATTTGCGGCAGGGCCCGGTACGGAACCTTGGGCGCCGGCCCGAGCCAGAAGTCCCAATCGAGCCCCTTGGGAACGTCAACGGCCGGAATGACCGGCGAGCCTTCCATGCCGTTGATGGCGCACGTCACTTTCTTGACGGCGCCGATGCGGCCGTTTCGGATAAGCGCGATGGCCTGCAGGAAGCGCTGGTCGGATTCGGTCCGCTGCATCGTGCCCACCTGAAACACCCGCCCCGTTTGCGTGACGGTCCTCTCGATCAGCTTTCCTTCGTCGATCGTCAAAGTGAGCGGTTTTTCGCAATACACGTCTTTTCCGGCGTGCATCGCTTCGACGGCAATCTTCGTGTGCCAGTGGTCCGGCGTGGCGATCATCACCGCGTCGATGTCTTTCCGATCGAGGATTTTTCGATAATCGCTATAGGCGTCGGGCTTCGTGCCCTGGCTTTTCTCCGCCTTTTCGACGTTTGCGGCCAGTACGTTGGCGTCGACGTCGGCCAGGGCGGCGAAATCGGCAAAGCCAAACGATTTGCTCGTGATCGCCCAGCCTTGATTTCGCAGTCCGATCGTCGCAAACACCGGCCGGTTATTTGAAGACTCATAACCAAAGGCCCGCTTGACGGACGGAAGCAAAACACCTGCGGCTCCAGCGGCGGCGGCGCCTTGAATGAACTGACGACGCGACGTCTGGTAGTGAATCATCATTGGTGACATCCTTATGGAGAAAAACGAACGTGCGTGCTTGCGGAGAGTATCGCCGCGGACGAACCTGCCTGTGATCCATCGTTGCGGCTCAATAGATTGTGATTTCGGGCGACACTCAATGATACCAAAAAAATACGTTGGCCGGCGAACCGAACGCAGCCGTGGAGCAGTAATGCGATTGGTCCAAAGGCAAGTAGAACGGAACATGCGCCGGGCAGAAGCATGCGCGGGAGTTAGTTTTACTGTCCGAAGTTATCGACGTTGATTTACCCGCAAGGGAGGCAAGCGGTTACGTGCCTTGTAGTGATAGAACCGAGCTTCTTCGTTGCGAAGCAAACGACGCGTTTTGT
>DASSFG010000262.1:0-4016 GCA_035694685.1 Pirellulales bacterium | reverse complement strand
CGATCGCGGAAAGCATACCGTCTACGTGAACCCCATCAATAACCAAACATCCGCCGTGCCACGGCATCGGGAGATCAATGACTATTTATGCCGAAAAATTTGCCGCGATCTGGGGATTCAGGAGCCATGACACAATAGCGGGCGCAGACCAGGCCTGCGCGGCAGTTTACGATTATCATGGATTTGATTGCAAGTTGAGCGAGGAACCTGCGCATCCATGAGATTGTTCGTCTTCACTTTCGTCGCTCTGGCGGCTCCGCTTAGCCTGGCCCAGGCGGCGGAGCTGGTCTTGCCGCAGAACCGCAACGCATTCTTGAGCCGCGAAACGATCGAACTGGCAGTGGCCGGTGTGCCGGCCGGCCAGACGGCGAAGGTCGAAATCATCGGCCAGCAGGCCGGCATCGAGCCGGTGACGTTCGCGGTCGAGAGTGATGGCTCGACCGTTCTCGTCAGCTTGCCGCCGTACGCGTTGGCCGCCGGAGAATATCGCCTGCGGGTCGACGGCAAAGAGTCCCAAAAACTCGTCATCGCCAGCGGCACGAATGTGTCGCCCATGCTGCTGTCGCAAACAATCGGCTGGAACGACCTGA
The DNA here is from genome assembly GCA_035694685.1 of Pirellulales bacterium. GTDB lineage: Bacteria > Planctomycetota > Planctomycetia > Pirellulales > JAICIG01 > DASSFG01. The sequence continues at coordinate 3,426 of DASSFG010000262.1, read as the reverse complement.
AGAATGCCGGCGCGAACTTTGTCGTGGGCAACGCCTTTTCGTTCGGCCTCTTGACGCCGGACGGCACGCCGCTCGTCGAGGGACTGCGAGAGCGCCGCTCGGCGGGGTTGAACGCCTTCGAGCAGGCCATCGGCCTCGACCTGCCCACCATCTGCTACATGTATTGGACCGGTTATGTGACGCACAAGCCGTGGGGCAGCGAAAAAAGTTGGCCCGATCCGAAGATGATCGAAACGATGCGGCTGTTCAACTTCCACACGGTCCAGCGGCTGCGCCGCTACCACGAAGCCATCGTGAGCGTCGGCTGCCTCGACGAGCCGGGGCTCGGCTGGGGCAAAACGCCGGCCGGCGGCACGGCCTCGGGCTTCCCCGATTGGGACGAACGCCAGTGGTATGAGTCGCGCGGCTGGAACTATACCGCCGACATCGCCTCGCGCGACGACGCCGACTGGATGCGCTACATGACGATCCGCTGCGCCATTCTCAAAGAGAGCATGGAGCAGGCCAAGCGCGATCTCAAAACCGTCTGGCCCGAGATGGTTTTCAGCACCGATCTGTACGCGCCGCACGCCATCATGGACGGCACGGATCCCATGAACCAGGAGGTTAACGATATCCCCTCCACCCATGTGTTCGTCGACTGGGGCTACGGCAAGCTCGGCGTCATCGGCGCGTTGTATCTGGAAAAGGCCCATCAGCCCACCGCCAAAATCGCCCACGCCATGAACGGGCAACTCTTCGGCACGCCAGTGCCGCAGCCAGGCCAGCGCGATGCCTACCGCGTGACGCTGAACGCCATGCTGGCAGCCGGACTGAAAAGCAACTGGTGGCTGAACACCGGTGGCATGAAGCCCGACGATCTGGCGGGCATCAACGAGCTGGGGCAGAGGCTGGGGCCGCTGTTTCTGGAAATGTCGCCCGACGCGCACGACGTGGCGGTGCTCTGGAGTTTCACCGAAATCGCGATGCGCGAGAAAGCCATTTGCGCCAAAGAGTCCCAGAAGAAGACGGGCGAGAAGATCAAGCTGATGGTGGCTTCTTTGCCCGAAAACACGGCTTTGAAAGAAGGGCAAATCGAGCTGAGCGCCTACAGCGTGGGCGGCAACTACAAGGAGCAGGTGCTCTCGGCGCATCAGGCACTGAGCCGGGCCGGCTATCCGGCGCACATCGTCGATGAGCGATTGCTGCCGCGCGGCGCGTTGGCGAGATACAAAACGTTGGTGATCGTCGGGCAAACGTTTGAGTTTCCGGGCGAGGTGCGGCAGGCATTGAACGATTTCGTCGCGGCCGGCGGGCAAGTGGTGTACGATCGCACGACAACGGTAAACATCGATCGCGCGTTGATCACTGAGGCCGACTTCAAAGACCCGGCCTACCGCTGGACGCCGCTCTTTCTGGCAGACAAAAAGAGTTTCAAGTCACCGCGCGAGGCGAGCTACTTTCAGACGAACTACTTTATGGACGACCTTGCCCGTCAGGCCGTCGAGCCGCTGAAGAAAACGTTGCGCGAGACAAAGAGCAAGCCGGCCATCACCACCGATTCGCTCCACTTGGCTGCTGAGCGCCACGTCGGCGGTGAGGGCCAACTCATCATGGTGCTCAATGGTTATTAGCGCTTGCCCGACATCGCCGAGAGCGACGAGTATCCGATTTACAATTACGCCGCTCACGCCGCGGAGTTCAGGCTGGAAGGCATCGCGCCGTCGAGCGTGGTCTATGCCATTGAGGGCGCCGACTGGCGGTCGGTCAAGCGGGTGAGCGACTTCGATCGGCCACAGAAGGTCAGCTTCGGACCGGGTGAAATGAAACTGTATTTGGTGGCGCCACGCGTACCGGCGGCTTGGCGGCTGCGCGCCGATGCGACGGATGGGCGTGTCGACGTCGGCCTGACTCTGGATAGTTTCAACATGCCCTGGCCGTTGGAAGTCACCATCGGCAGGCCCGATGGCGAAGAGGTTTATCACGTCTACCGGGCCACCAATCGCGCTGGCCGATGGCAGGAGACGTTCGCACTGGGGTCGAACGCGAAGCCAGGAAACTACACCGTGACGGTCAAGGTGCTGGCCGGCGGCGATCTAGCGCGGACGATATTCGATTATCGGCCGCGGCTCGCCACCGCGCAGCCGCTCTCCGACAAAGTTCGTGTTTTCGACGAAGCGGCAATCCGCGGCTTTTTGGCTGGCAAGCCGGAAGTGCGCATCGCCATCGGCGGCGATGCTCAGCGTATCGCAGCCGAAAAGCTGCAAGGGGCGCTGGCGGCAACGGGTGTACGGGCCGACGTCGTCGCGCAAAGTGAAATCGTTCGCAAGGCCCGTTATCCGCGCGTCTGGGATCCGTACATTAAAATTCACAAGCCGCAAGGCGCCGAACAACAGCCGCCCGCTGAAGTAAAGGCAATCGCCAACATCGAAACGTCCGACGATGGCCGGCAAGTCGCTCGCACGGCCGACGGCCATGAGTTGAGCGAGTGGCGGAAACCCGGCACCTTGTTATCCGTGGTGGGCAGCGGTTTCATCGACTTCGACGTTGAAAAGTTTTACGAGCCGGGCTGCGTGCTCTTCATTCGCGACGACAGCCAGGCGGCCGTACTCAAGGGCGAGCCGGTCGAAGTGCAATCGACCGATGACATTCGGCAGAAATGGTCGCGGCCCTGGACGCGGCTCAACTCGTTCGTCGGCACCGACAAGCTTTGCCCGCAGTTGCCCGAAGCGTACTCGGTCGATTCGCACTTGATTCTTTTCGGCGACAGCAAGTCGGGCGAGCTGGCGGCGGCGCTGCAAGCCAGCGACCTCTTGCTGGAAGTGGCCGACGAGAAATACCCTGGCCCGGGCAAAGCACTGGTTAGTTTTGCTTGGAGTCCCTTCGCCGTTGAGAAGAATGTGATCTTTATTGGCGCCTCGGACGCCGCCGGCGTGGAAGCGGGCATTGGGCGGCTCGTGGAGTTGGCGAGGTAAACGGAACCAGCGTGGAATTGTTCCTAGCTGTACATCACCGGTGCGCCGGGACAAGCGCGCACGGTGGTGTCTGGTCGCGCAGCCGTTACGAGGTTAAACCGACGGATCCTTATGGAAACGATTTACCACGACTGGCGCGAACCTGATTTGTCCCGCCGAATTGTGTTAGTCGGCTGGCCGTTCCTGTTGCTGTTCGGGTGGGTGGTTTTCGACTTGACGGCCGACGCGGCGCTGACGGCGCTGGTGATCTGCGCCAAATTTGGCTGGAACGACTGGCTTACCGCGCGTTGGCTACGTAAGACCGATCCGGTGCATGCCCGCGCTGTGGCGTGCGCTTGGTTTTACCGAGCCTCCGCAATTTGGAAGATCGCGCTGGCGGCAACCGTCGGAATGTTTCTGTTGATCTTCATTGAAGTCGCGTTCCTGGGCCGACAGGCGCCGGGCCGGGAGTGGGCATTCGTCGCCGGCGAGG
>DASSFG010000261.1:0-2904 GCA_035694685.1 Pirellulales bacterium | reverse complement strand
TTGGAGTGCGGCGATTTATCGCCGCTTTTGTCGGTCGCGGAGCGACCTTTCTTTCTCTTTCGTCGTACCGGTTCTTGGTCGCCGGCCGACGCCTCAAAAGAAAGCGGCTCCGCCGCAAGTCACAGCGGCGATAAATCGCCGCACTCCAAAGGGTTGCGACACCTTCAGTGCGGTGGACCACGGTCGCGGCATCATGTGTTATGACTCGTGTAGAACAGCGAGGCCGGCGCCCCTGCGAGACGCGTGGCGAGCTGGCGGGCAGTCTGGCCGGGGTCGTCGGCCGATAGGATGGCGCCACTGACCGCCACTCGTACGACGCCGGCTTTCAGCACTTCGTCCAGGTTCTGACAGTCGATGCCGCCAATCGCAAAGGCCGGCAGGTGAATTTCGCTTTTTACGGCCCGCAATAGCTCGGGACCGCGCAGGGCGTGGCTGGCGAATGGTTTGGTTTGCGAAGGGAAAGTCGGACCGACGCCAATGTAATTGGCGCCGTCGAGCACCGCCTGGCGAGCTTGTTCCAGCGAATGCGTCGACACGCCGACGAGCGCCCGCGGCCCCACAATTTGCCGGCAGGCGGCCACGGACAACTCCTCTTGTCCGACGTGTACGCCGTCGGCCTGCGATAGCACCGCCAGGTCCGGGCGATCGTTCATGATGAACAGTGTGTTCGTAGCGCTCGTCAGTTCGCGCAGCAGTCGTGCCCGCTTGAGCAGTTCGCCGTCGGCAAGTTGCTTGTCGCGCAATTGCACCACATCGACGCCGGCGGCCACCAAGGTCTGCACCAGCTCGCGGAACGCCGGCACCTTCGAACGGCCATCAATGAGCACGTAAAGCCGAGCCTCCGCGAGGCGCCGTAAGCCCAACGACGTGGCCGCCAGCGCTCGTTCGAGCGTATAGCTGCGATAGCGAAGCTGTTCGATTTCGGCTGCGGCTTCCGGTGAAACAATTTTGCCGTATTCCTCAATGCTCCGCAGCGACTCTTGCAAGCGCTTGGCGTTCGCAGTCACCACGCTTACCATGTCAGGCCGGCGTCGTTCACCGGCGGTCGAGACCGTCGTACCCACGTCGGCCAAAGTGTCTCGCGAAGCAAGCAATTCGTCGGCCGGTAAACGCGCCAGGGAGGAAGCCAGGTCATGTCGCAACTGTTTGAGCTGTGACGTCAAATGACGATCGTCCCACACGAAGCGCACGTAGTCTTCCAGCACGCGCAACCCCTCCCGCGCGCGGTTCGCCGCCGCGTCGAGCAGGCGGAAAAGTGCCACACGACTCAGCCCATCGGTGCTCGTTCCGGAGTGAACACATTCGGTGGCGCTCCGCGGCGCGCCGACGGAAACCGTATCCATTGGTGGCGGAACGTCCTGCGGAGCGCTCGTTCTGTAGGGAACGCCCTCCGTGGCGTTCCGCAGCGACGCGATTGGTTCGACTTCCACTGTTTCTGGAACGCCACAGAGGGTGTTCCCTACGGAGCCGGTGTATTGGGCGCCCTCTCCTGAACCCTGAACCCTGAACCCTGAACCCTCCCCGTACCCATACAACCGGCAAATCTCGCCAGCCAAGGCGTCGGGGTCAAACCCATGCTCGCCGAGCCAACTCGCCAACTCATCGCCTGCCGTGACGAGGCCCAAGAGAAGATGCTCGGTAGCCAGTTCCAGGGGCCGCGGAAAGTCCGCCAGCCGGAGCGAGGCTTCCGCCAACGCATTTTGCAGTTCGGGCGAAAGCACCGCCGGATCCCGGTGATTCCTGCCTTCGTGACTTTGGACTTCGGACTTTGGACTTTGGACATTGCCCGGCCACCGGTTCAGCACCGTCGGCGTATCGATGCCGCGGGCCAACAGCATCTCCGCCGCGCGCGATTCCGATTCCTCGAGCAGTCCCAACAGCAGCCCAGTGGGTGAAAGGGCTGCACTGCCGTCGCCGTTTGTCCATTTTGCGGCGGCTACCAGCGCACGGGTGGCGGCGGGGGTAAATTGATGGCGTGCCAAGACCGTAACTCAAAGCCAGATCATTACTTGCCTTGCTTCAGCCTAGCTCCGGCGATACAATTTCGCAACGCACCGTTGCATCGCCGTAAGTGCTGGCGTCAGCGTCTTGATCAGTTTCTCGACGGCCTGCCTAACATGGTTTTGCCGTGCGGTGCGGCGGTAGGGATGTCGATGGAGCGTACCCATGCCCGATGAAGGCGCTAGGCGTGTGCGATGGATTCTTTGTCTGTGGCCCGGCCTGCCGCAGCTTTGGCTGGCAGGCGCCTGGTCGGGCCTGGCGCTGGCGGTCGGCTTTGCCTCGTTGCTCGACCTATTATTATTGACAACCCTCCTCTGGACCGAATGGGTTGAGCCGGCCTTTCGCTTTGCAGGATGGACGGCCGTAACGGTTTTGTGGAGTGTCTCGATCGTGACCGGCTGGCGCTGGTCGAGCGAACGTTTGCACCAACGCCGCACTTCGCGAGAGCAGGACTTGTTTCCGCGGGCTTTAGGGGAATACTTAAGGGGGAACTGGTACGAGGCGGAAGCCGCTTGCAAGAACATGCTGCGGCGCGTGCCGGGCGACGTACAAGCGCGGCTGTTGTTGGCTGGCTTGCTGCGGCGCACCCGCCGTTGGCCGGAAGCCCACGAGCAACTCGCCGCTCTCAAGAAATTGGAAGCGTCGGCTGCCTGGGAATTTGAGATTGCCGACGAGGAGCAGCGACTGTCCGATGCCCGTGAGCAGACGACGGTCGAGGTCGGTGAAGGAGCGGAGATGGTCGAACCGGCCGCGATGTTGCCGGCGGCCTGAGAATTGGTAGACGGTAGACAGTAGACAGTAGACAGGGCTTGATTTCGGACCCCGTCTACTGTCTACCGTCTACTGTCTACCATGACCTACTATGGCCGGTCGCCCTACAATGGTAGTCGGCAGCCGGAAAAA
>DASSFG010000260.1:0-4563 GCA_035694685.1 Pirellulales bacterium | reverse complement strand
TACGCTGGCCCAGCCTGGCTACTGGTTCCAGCCGCGTTGGAAAGAAGTCTGGTTCCCGGATGCGTTCGTCGGCCCAATGGCCCAGTTATTGTGCGCCTTGGAAGACCACCGCGAACCCGAAATCAGCGGTCGCGACAATCTCCAGACGATGGCCTTGGTCGAAGCCTGCTATCGCTCGGCCGCAGAACACCGCGCGGTCACGGTAAGTGAAATCACTGGCCAACTACCAGCACCTGCACGATGAGCTTCACACCCCAGCCCATGTCGGGCGAGCCTTTATCCACGCGGCTGACCATCACGCGAACGCTGTCGGCGGTGAGCGAAACGATGCGAAACGCGAATTGATCTTGCCAGTACTCGTCCGACATCTCAGCCATGAAGCCGACAAACGACGGCCGCGACGGTTCTTCGCCACGGCCTTGGGCAATGGGTATTTCCACGACGAGCGGGGCATTGATCGGGTTCTCGTCGATTTCATGCCGGTAAACGTGAATGCTCGGTGAGTTCGTGATGACCGGCGTTGCCGTAGCCGCGGCTTTTGCCGCTTTCTTTTTCGTTTGCGGACGGGGAGACGGCGACTCACTCTTCTTTTGGGAGACGGCTTTCTTCTTGGCCATGATTCGGTTCCGATCTTTGGCGGCATTGTTTCGGGACGGGACAATTCAAGCAAGTATCGAACGAAATTGGCAGCCTAGCGCTTGTCGGTGCCGGTGCAGCGGCCAACCGCGGCACGTTGCCTTCTAGTTGTACTGCTGGTAGGAATTATTCGGCCTGCGGACAATATGGAATGGCCTTAACCCAACCCAACCCCTCACTCCTAACTCCTGCTCCATGCGTCTTGGGCTTTTTGGAGGAACGTTCGATCCGGTGCACCTGGGTCACCTGCTGCTGGCCGAGTATTGTCGCGAACAGTGCCGGCTCGATGCGGTCTGGTTCGTGCCGGCGGCCGAGCCTCCGCACAAGCAGCGGCCTGACCTCACACCCGCCAACCAGCGCGTCGAAATGCTGAAGCTGGCCATCGGCGGGCACGAGGCGTTTTCCATTTGCACCCGCGAGATCGAGCGCGGCGGAGTCAGTTACACGGTCGACACGCTGAGCGACTTAGCGGCCGAAGATCCGCAGCGACAGCTCTTCTTTTTGCTGGGCGGTGATTCACTGGCAGACTTGCCTCATTGGCGCGAGCCGGCCCGTGTTTGCGAGCTGTCGTTGCCCGTGGCCGTCGCGCGTCCCGGCAGTCCGTCGCCCGACTATCAGTCGCTGGCGCAGCTCGTCTCGGCGGAGCGACTAGCCGAGATACGCCGACACCAGGTCGACATGCCGCAAATCGGCATCAGCAGCCGCGAGATTCGCCGTCGCATTGCGGCCGGAGAAAGCATTCGCTACCAAACGCCTCGCGCCGTGGAAAAATACATCGAGACGGCACGGCTCTATGTACCCTTTGGAGTGCGGTAACGATTATGCACATCGCTATCCGGGGCTTTGGAAGTACCCGCTCGCCACAGGCGAGCGGCACACGTCAGTGTGCCGGTAGTTCGTGATGTCAGGAGCCGCTTGCGCTACAACGCGGCGTGGGTTCGCAGAAATTACCGGGAGGCTTACGCCTCCCGCTCGCCACAGGCGAGCGGCACACGTCAAATCGCCGCACTCCAAAGAGTCGCTACCTTTAACTGGGGCCGCCGCAACATGGGCGCGTGGTTTCGAGCGGGACGAACGTTTGCAGTCCTACTGCATCGAAAGCACCTGCATAGGGCTCGCCTGTCAGCAACCGGCAGGTCTGCTCGCTCACCGCCGTGCGAAGGCCGCGCACATGAACGTTGCCCAGGTCGTCTTCGACCCTTTTGAACGGGCCTCGGTAAATAACCGCCTGCTGGCCTTCGAGCTCGGGCCGCGATTGGCTCTTGTAGGCCAACACCGTCAACGAGCGAAACTCGATTCCCTCGACCGTTCGCCACGGCTCTCTCTGCCGTTTGGCGATGGTTACGCCGTGGAAGCCGGCTTGCTCAAAAGCCGCCACAAAGCGGTCTTCGCGAAACGCTCCGGAGATACAGCCCGACCAAAGGTCCCCGTCGCCTTGCAAGCGTTCCGGTACGTCCTCGTCCGCCACGATGTCGCAAATCGCCGCTCGTCCGCCAGGCCGCAGCACGCGAAACACTTCTGCGATGAGCTGCACGCGGTCGTCCGGCCGCACCAGGTTCAGCACACAGTTCGACAAGACGCAATCGACCGTTTCGTCGGGCACGAGCGGCCGTTCGCGACGCAGAGCATCTTCCAACGAACGCAGTTCCAGCCAGCGGGCCGGCGAGTCGACCGGCCGCCGCGCCAACTCGTCGGCCAGGTAATCGAGATCGAGCCGCAAGTCCTGGATCAGTCCGCGGCGAAACTCGACCACGTCAAAGCCAAGTCGCCGGGCAACCTCAGCCTGGTGCGAACGTGCCAGCGACAACATTTCGTCGTTGCAATCGACGCCGATCACATGGCCAGACGGCCCTACGATTTGGGCCGCGATATAACAAACCTTGCCGCCGCCCGATCCCAGATCGAGCACCGTATCGCCCGGCCGCACGTAGGGCGTAGGATCACCGCAGCCATAGTCGCGCTGCAGGATTTCGTCGGGAATCGCCGCCAGATAGTTCGCATCGTAGGCCACGGCGCAACAGAGCTCGTTTTCGAGCCGCCGGGCCGCCTGGGCATAGCGCGTGTAAACCGCGCGTTCCTGTTCGGGAGTGCTGATCATAGAAGGATGGTAGCTTTGCCGCGGACGGGCAACAAGTGACGACGCGCGTAGAACTTGGTCCGGTCGGTGATTACACTAACACGACCCGCCCCTTTTTAATCCGTGAGGACACCCCCATGATTCGCCGCCCGCCGCGTTTGCCCCTCGCCGTCTTGTTTTCCCTGGCCTGCTTGTTTCGCCCTGCTCTCGTCTTGGGCGACGTGAAACTGCCGGCCATCTTTGGCAGTCACATGGTTTTACAGCAGGGCCAGTCCGATCGGGTCTGGGGCACGGCGGATCCCGACGAGGAAGTCACCGTTGCGATCGGCGAGCAGACGAAGACGGCCAAGGCCGACCAGCACGGCAAATGGTCGGTCATGCTCGATCCGCTGGCGGCCGGCGGGCCCCACACGCTCACCGTCAAGGGCCATAACGTAGTCCAGTTCGACGACGTGCTGGTCGGCGAGGTGTGGCTTTGCTCGGGCCAATCGAACATGGGCTGGGAGGTGCAGTCGGCCAATGATCCCGATCTGGAATCGCTGACCGCCAAGTTTCCGAACTTGCGGCTGATCTCGGTGCCTCAAGTGGGCACGCAGGAGCCGCAGGCCGATTTCAAAGGACAGTGGGAGCTTTGCACGCCCGAGACGGCTCGTAAGTTCTCGGCGGTCGGTTATTTTTTTGGACGCCAGTTGCAGCAAACGCTCGACGTGCCGGTCGGGCTGATCGACGATGCCTGGGGCGGCTCGGCCTGCGAAGCCTGGATTCGTCGCGACCTTTTGGCGGCCGATGAGCGCTATCGTCCGTTGCTGGCCCGTTGGGAAGAGATCGAGCGGCGTTTTCCCGACGACAAGGCCGCCTACGAGGCCAAGCTGGCCGAATGGAAAGTCGCCGCCGAGCAGGCCAAGAGCGAAGGGAAGCAACCTCCGCAACAGCCCAACAACCCGGAGAATCAGATGCGCGGCAACCATCGGCCCGCCAACATTTATAACGGCGTGCTCAAGCCGACGATTGGTTACGGCATCCGCGGCGCCATCTGGTACCAGGGCGAATCGAACGCCGGCCGGGCGTATCAGTATCGCGAGCTGTTCCCGCTGATGATTAAGAGTTGGCGCGAGGAATGGGGCATCGGCGACTTTCCTTTCTATTGGGTTCAGCTTGCCGACTTCAGGAACGAAAAGCCGGAACCGGCCGAGAGCGATTGGGCCGAGTTGCGCGAAGCTCAGACGATGACGATGAACAAGCTGTCCAACACCGGCGAAGCCGTGATCATCGACCTGGGCGAAGCGCAAGACATTCACCCGCGCAACAAGCAAGACGTGGCCAAGCGGCTGGCCCGCTGGGCGTTGGCCCGGGATTACGGCATCGACGTTCCCTATCATAGCCCGCGATACAAGTCGATGGAGAAAGCCGACGGCAAAATCGTGCTCACGATCGATCACGCCGGCGAGCAGGGCTTAAAAACCTTCGACGTACCCGAGGTGCGCGGCTTTGCGGTGGCCGGCGACGACAAGAAGTTTGTCTGGGCGCAGGCCAGGATCGTTGGCAAAGACAAGATCGAAGTCTGGAGTGACGAGGTGAAGGAACCCGTGGCCGTGCGATATGCCTGGGCAGACAACCCCGTGTGCAACGTCTACAGCCGCAACGGCCTACCACTCACCCCATTCCGCACCGATGATTGGCCCGGCGTGACCGCCGGCAAGGATTAGGCATATTGCGGCGAAGCAGCGTTCATCGCTCGTCCGATCGACTCGGCCTTGGCAGCGCGAAATGGCTCGGGTCCGCAGCGCTACTCCAAATCGCCGGGTTCCAAGGCCCGCTGCGCAACGTGACGCACCGTTAGTACAACCACA
>DASSFG010000259.1:0-7570 GCA_035694685.1 Pirellulales bacterium | reverse complement strand
CGAAATGGGTTCTGTAGGGAACGCACTCCGTGGCGTTCCGTGAACCACCAATTGACGATCCACCAGTGCGCGACGGAACGCCACGGAGTGCGTTCCCTACAGACGCCAACCCGAACATCTAGCTTTGACAAAGCACTAGTGCCCTTGCCAGGACGCGATCTGTCCGGCGATCTCCTCGATGAGCCGTTCGAGCGAACCGGGCGCAAGCAGCGCAACGGTGTCTTGATAGATGCCGGTGCCGTATACGTCGCGCGGCGGCAAATAGGTGTGCAGCGAGCCGTTGACGATCGTGCCGACGACAATCACCCGGTCGGCAAAATGCTGCCGCAAGGCGGCTTGTAACAATTGGTAGTGCTCCGATTCGGCCGCTACCCAAAAGGCGTCGCCGATCTGCCAGAGGTGAATGGGAAACAGGTAGGGCCGATCGAGCGAACGGCCGCGAAAGCGCACGAGCTGCCGAGTGGCGACCTCGACTTTCGCGCGGCAGCGGCTGGCCAGCGCTTCGTCGCCGGCGGAGCGAGCGTCTGCCTCGTCGGCCAGGTGCTGCTCTCGCTGAGCGGTCAACGCTTCGAGTGTTGGCAGGCCGGCGCGATATTCCAGTGGGACCGTCCAGTATCGATATTGCCAGCGGGATTTGGCCAGCAGCGCATCGTTATCGAGCGGCACGTCGTTCCAGACGCCAATCACGGCCCCCGAGACGACAGGCCCGGCGTATTGGTATCGCGTGCCCGGCGGTGGCAATGCCTCGAGCGCGCTTAACACGGCATGGCCAAGTTGGCGGCCGTTGGCATCGGCGATGCGCACGTCGCCCGTGTAGCCGCGCTGGGGGCCGAGGTCGCCGGACGCCCCCTGAATGAAGAAGCAAGGGGCCGAGGTAGCCTCTTCGACCAGTTCGCGCATGGCGCCGACGTAGTCGGGGCTGATCAGCGTGTTCTGCCAGGCAAGGGTGGTCGGATGACAGGCATAGTTGACGACTACGCCACGGGTGTGGCCTGCGAAGTCGGTGATCCGCGCGATGACGAGCGTGTCGTCGGCGGGCCCTTGAGGATGGTAGCCACAGACCCACTGGCCGCTGCCGGCGTCCCAAAGATCGCGGTGCGCGGCCAGCGAACAGCGGCCCCTGCCGTAGGTCATGATGGCCGGCGCCAGCTCCTGGCCGGCTTGGACGACCAGATCCGCGAGTTTTTCGCTTAATGACTTCAGGTAGGGAGCGATCATTTCGCCGCCGGGCAGCTCAGAACGTTCGCGGCCCATGAGCCCGGCTCCGTGCGTGTGCGAAAACATGATCAGCAACCGCTCTCGCGGCACGCCCGACGCGTGCGACACCTCGGTGAGCACTGCCGACATTTCATCGCCCCACAACAAGCAATGGTCGACGGCGATGAGCACGAGCAACTCTGCGGGCAGTGCAGGCGCTTGCTCGCAATCGTGCGGCGCTGGGGCCGGCCGTAGAACGAGCGCCGTGGCCGTCAGCGGCCGATGCACGCCGGTAGAGCGATCGTGTGCCGCGGCGCCCCACATGCGATGATAGATGCCGATCGGAGGCGTAATATCGCATCGGGCGATGCCAACCTGGCAGAGACTGGTAGGAGCGTCAACGTGCATGATCGTCATATTGTCGTGTGGTAGCGCTGCGGCCATTTTAGGGCAGGGCGCGGCTTTATATAATAGATCCCGTGTGGCTGTCACCTTTCGACCCGAGGTACATCATGCCAATGCGCCGACCCCGCTTTACCAAGGAAGAAGCCTGCCGACGCGGTGACGAGATCTACGACCGTGAAATCCGCGGCAAGATCGAGGCCGACAACAAAGGGAAATATGTCGCCATCGACATCGAGAACGGCACCTGGGAAATGGATACCGATGAAATCGTCGCAGGCGACAAGCTTTTGGCTCGTTTCCCGGATGCCCAAATTTGGATGACCCGCGTCGGTTACGGCTACATTCGACACTTCGGCGCCGGGCGCGGTCGGAAAACCGCATGATCCAAGGAACCGTTACCGCCGACAGAGAACCCATCGTGCGGATTGTAGTGCGCGATGGGGTCGAGTTTGACAAAAAAATTACCTGACAAAAAGATGAACCTAGCCATCCCGTTAGAGCCAAAGCGGCGTGATTTTTCTGTCAGGTAATTTTTTTGTCAGATAACATGTTCCGGGTACCGCGGGCAGCCGTTGGTTCTCATCGTTTCATCCCGTTCGTGCGGTTTTGCTCCGGATTTCAACCGCGAAGCTTGCTCGCTAGACGTGCGGCTAACGCCACCACCGCCGCATTCAAGCGGTCGCCGTGGCGCAGCGTGGCTTCGTCGGGAGTCCAGGTGGCGCGGCGCACGTGGGTGCTCGACTGTGGCAAGACGCCGCGGGCCAGCAAAAGCCGCTTCTCGACCCAGTTGAACAACTCTGAGTGTTGCAGCGAGAAAACAATCTGGGGCAGCAAGACTTGAAAGATCTCGGTCGCTTCCTCGTCGCGGCCGGCACGCGCGGCTTGCCAGACGTGCGATAACAGGTCGGCAATGCCCAAGCCCGGCATCAAGCCGCAGATGCCAGCCGGGATCAGGTCGAGCAGGTACATGCCGCCCCAACCCTCCAACACCTCGACCCGTCCAGAGGCCGCCTCCACGATGCTCCGCACCTTGCCGCCCATCAGCGGCTCTTCCAGCTTCAGATAGCGGAAGTTGGGGCACCGCTCGGCGAGCGTGACTGCGAATTCGCCGCCCACGGTCGGGCCGCCTGGATTGAAATCCTGGATGAGCACCGGCAAACGCGTTGCCCGGCAAACGGTGGCCGCGTAATCGATCAGGTCGCTTTCTTTGAGCGGGAAGACACGCGGCAAGGCAAAGGATATCAGGCCCGCCCCTAACGACTCATACTCCCGGGCGAGTCCCGCCGCCAACCTGGCCGCGGGATGGTTGGCCTGGGCCATCACGGCGATTTTGCCATCGGCCGCGCAAATGGCGGTCTCGATGACGCGTCTTCGCTCCGCTTCGCTGAGCTTATAGAACTCGCTCGCGTAGGCGGGCAAACAGACGGCGCACAGCCCGCTGTCGGCGGCAAATTGGACGCAACGTGCCAGCGCTTCGAAGTCGATTTCCTCGTCCGCCGTAAAGGGCGTGGGGATAATCGGCACAACGCCTTGCAGGCGGGCTTCACTTGGCATGGCACTCGGCTATCGTTGAGCGACTTGCTTTCCGTCGATGGCGTATAGGTGCTTCACGCCGCGCAGGTAGACCTGCCCGTGGCTGATGGCAGGGGAAGCGTAGCAGGCTTCGCCCAGCGGGTTCTTGGCAACCTCGTCATACTTTTGGCCCGGCTTGACGACGGTGGTTATTCCCTCGTCCGACACAAAGTAGACAAAACCGCCGGCGGTGACGAGACTGGCGCTGTAGTGCGGCCCCATGCGATGCTTCCACAGCTTCTGGCCGCTGGCCGCATCGTAACAACTTCCGATCCCTTCGTCCGAAACGACAAGGAAATAATCACCGACCACGATGGGTGAAGGAACGTAAGAGCAATTCTCGGTGGTACGCCAGACGATGTGGCTGTCGGTGACGTTTCCCTCGCCGTCGGGCTTGATGGCCAGAATGTGGTGCTCGGGAAAGCCGGCCGTCAGAAACAGCAGTTTGCCGTTGTAAACCATCGACGCCACGAACTGCTCCGTGGGGCCATCAATGATCCAGTGTCGCGACCCGTCGCGCGGGTCGTAGCTGGCCACGCACTTCGAGCCGGAGAGAATCATCTGCCAGCGGCCGTCGATCTGACGAATGATCGGCGTGCAATAACTGCGGGTTTTGTTCTCACGCGGCACTTTCCAGAGCGTTTTGCCAGTCGCTCGATCGAGCGCCACCAGGTAAGCGTCGCCGTCGTGGTCGCCGTTGACGATCACCTTATCCTCGAACAGCACAGGGCAACTGCAATAACCGTGAACGCTGGAGAACGCCCCAGGATACACCAGCCACTGGCGGTTGCCCTCGAAATCGTAGGCAGCCACGGCCATGCGGGCGCCCTTGGCCTCGCCCGCCTGGCTGCCTTCGAGGAACGACACGTAAACCTGCTTGCCGTCGGTGGCGGGAGTGCTGGAAGCATAGCTATTGAGATGGTGCTTCTTCTCCAGCGGCGACTTCATGACCGATTTCTGCCACAGAACTTTGCCATTGCGGCGATCGAGGCAGACGAGCAGACGGTCGTTTTCCGCTTCCAGGCAGCTTGCCACGAAAATGCGGTCCTGCCAGACGATGGGCGAAGAGTGACCTGTGCCGGCGATCTCGGTTTTCCAGGCGACGTTGTAGCCCTCGGGGCCATCCCAATGGGTCGGCACGCTTTTCTCCGTGCTCGAACCGTCGCCCCGCGGACCGCGCCAGCACGGCCATTCTTCGGCAAGGGCCGCCCGGGCGACCAGGGCCGAAAACACAACCATCGTGGCACAACGTCGAACGGCGGGAAGCTGGAGCATGGCGGATTTTGCAGGTGGGACCGATAGGGAGGGACGTACCTAAACTTATCAGCGAAGCGAGCGTGAGAGTCAAGTGGGGCGCCTCCCGCTCGCTACTGTCCTAAAATCGAGTGCATGGTGGCGATATGGGTAGCCCGAAGCGTCAGCGAGGGAAAACACTGTCCCTCGCTAACGCTTCAGGCTACCAAGCGGAACGCCAAATCGGTCTTAAGAAACCGCCTCCTGCCAAGGGGCCAACTTGGGTGTACACTAAGTTGTAGGAACATTCGGTGCGCCCGCTAGGGCCTGCGTCAAAGAGAAAGAGGCACAATGAATCTGCGCCCCATCAAATGGGACGGCGGCACCGCTCTGGCCGCGATACGTCAGCGATTGGAGCAGGAGGGCATCGTGTATGTTGCGGCAGCGCCCGGCGACGCCGAAGGCCATGAGTTGCGCGACATCGTCGGCCGGCTTGGCACTGCGGAAGAACACGATCGGCTAGGCCAGTTCGTGTGGCACATTCGCTACGACGCTGAGGCTGCCGAGCGCGGCGCCACCGCTTCGCTGACGATGGAGCCGTTGCCCTTTCACACCGACGGCGCGTTCGAAAATCCTTCGCCGCGGTACCTCGCTCAGTACGTCGTGCAAGAAGACCGTTTCGGCGGCGGCGAAACGCTGCTGATCGACGTGGCCACGGTGGTCGACCGGCTGAACGCCGCGACGTGCGAAATCCTCCGCACCACTTACTTCCGCTTTTGGGCGCCGGCCGAATACGCCAAGCAATCGCCCTACCACGACGCGCCGATTCTTTTCGGCGACGGCCTGATGCGCTACCGCCGCGCCATCATCGACGACGAGCTGCGTGCAGACGCCGCTGCGGCGCTCGACGAGCTCGACGCGGCGATCGATGCCGTCAAGCCGGCGCGCCTGCGATTGCCGAGCGGCGCGGTGCTGTTGTTCGACAATGCCCGCTTCCTGCACGCGCGCACTGCCGTGCTCGACCCTGACCGGCATCTCTTGCGCATGCGGTTCTCCTGCGACGCGCCGGTTGTTACGTAGAGGCGTGAAGGAAAACTCCTCTTGACACCGATTACAGATGTAACTATTTACACGCGTAATCAAATCGTGAAAGGAGTCTCGCAATGCAGCAGGTTTCCATCTCCGACGCCGAATGGCAGGTGATGAACGTCGTCTGGGATGCTCATCCACTTACCGCACAGGAGGTCATAAGTCAGTTGGCAGGTCAGGCCGATTGGGCGCCTGCGACCGTCAAGACCATGCTCCATCGGCTGGTGAAGAAAAACGTGCTCGCCTACGAGCCGCAAGGCAACCGCTACGTTTACCGTCCGCGCGCCCGCCGCTCAGATTGCGTCAAGCAGGCCAGCCGGTCGTTTCTCGAACGCGTGTTTGGGGGCGAGTCAGCGCCGCTACTGGCCCATTTTTTGCGCAGCTCGAAACTGTCGCCCGATGAAATTGCTCAACTACGCAAGCTCCTCAACGAACAGGAAGGTCGATCATGAACGGATTCACGTCGCTTTTGAACTGTGCCTGGGAGTGGTCGGCAGAGGCGTTGCTGCTGTCGATCTCCGCCGCCGGCAGCGCGGCCCTGCTAGCTGCGCTCGTGGCGGCCATCAACGTTTGCGGTCGGCGTTGGCTCTCCGCTCGGCAGATGGGCCTGCTGTGGGGCCTCGTACTGCTACGACTATTGGTTCCATTCGCGCCGCCCGGCTTTTTCAGCCTGCAAAATCTCTTAATATCCGTTCAAAGCGAGGCGGGCAAGTCGGTCGACGAAGTTCGCACGGCTGACGTTGGTTATGCGGAACCGCAGCCGAACCCCACGCCCTCTAACGACTACGCGGCGTCACCGGCACCGATCAATAACGCGGAGCCTGGCGACCAGTTTTCACTGCTTGAGGATTGGCTGTCCCTCGCGCTTCCCTTCGTGTGGGTCCTGGGGGCAGCCACGACGTTGCTGGGAACGGCCGTCGTTCACTGGCGTTTTTGCCAACATTTGAAACGAATGCCCGTCAGCAATGACGCGCGGCTCTGCCGTCTCTGGACATCAGCTCGCCGCCTTGCCCGGGTACGGCGCAGCCTTCCGATCGTGCTCACGGACTCCGTCGACCAACCCGCGGTTACGGGCGTGTTCCGTCCGAAGTTGCTGTTGCCCGAGCATGCGACGGAACTGAGCGATGATCAGCTCCGAATGATCATGCTTCACGAGTTGGCGCACTTCCGACGCTGGCATGTTGCCGGCAACTGGGCGCTGGTCGTCGTCCGCGCCTTTCACTGGTGGAATCCGCTCTACTGGTTCGCCGCAGCGAGGTTTCAGAGCTTACGCGAGCAGGCCTGCGACGCCTTTGCCGTGCAGCGGATGGAAGGATGCCCCACGCGCAGCTACGGCGAGCTCTTGCTGACGTTGGCCGGCCACCGCCAAGCGAGAGCGTCGTGGCGAATCGTGTTGCCCGTGTCGATTCTCGGATTCTTTTCGGCGTTCTTCCGCAAGCATGCCGTCCGGAACCGGATCGCGGCCCTGCGAACGGCCGGAATCAAGCGGAGCCGTCTGCACACTGCCGCGATTGGCGGACTGATCGCGCTGGCGGCCGCCTGCGGCCTGACAGACGCCGGTACCCCTGAAGCGCCGGCGAAGCCCGGCTGGGATTGGTTGTCGATTGACGCAGTTCGTGACTGGAATGACTGGCACGGCTCTTCAGAGGCCGAATCGGGTGAAACGGTGGTTCGCTACTACGACCTTGGCAAAGCGTTGCGCCGGATCGCCGAAGATGAACAGATCAGCGATGCCAGCCGGATGCTCAAATGGCAGGTCATCGCGCTTCTGGGAGGTTACGAGCCCGACCGCAGCAATCCGTCCGTAGCGAATGTGAAACGAGGTTATGAAGAGAGGGTTGTCATCGACGGCGCCGCGCTGAAGGTAGATGCGCCGGTGGTCGTTCAAGCCGAGGTTGAGCGGAACATTCGCGCCTGGGAGCAGGGCGGACTGGCGATCGCGGTAGGGATGGCCCTTGCGGGCCACCCCCCGCACAGATCCGTACTTGAAGAGCTACCTCATACGGCTCCTACCTTGAGTCGAGCGTAAAATCGTTGGTGTGGATATGGATGCAGGATTTTAGGCCGAGGGAGA
>DASSFG010000258.1:0-3197 GCA_035694685.1 Pirellulales bacterium | reverse complement strand
TTCGACCGACACCGTCGCCGGCTGGGCGCCGCGGCGGCCCTTCGAGAACTCGGCCAGCATTCTTCGCGACTCGGCGTTCAGTCGCCGTGTTTGCTCGCCCGCCTGACGGGCAAGTGCGGCGCGCTCGCGGGCTTGTGATATGCGGGGCCAGATGCGGGTGAGCGTGCCGAGCAACTCGGCTAAGGGATAGGGCTTGGTCAGGAATTCGTCAAAGCCGGCCGCCAGCGCCGCGGTACGCCGCTCGTCGTCGGTATGGCCGCTGACGGCGACCAACGGCGTACTGCAAAAATCGGCCATCGCGCGCAACCGCCGCGCCACTCCCAGCCCGTCGAGCTGGGGCATCGACAAGTCGATGAACATGGCGTCAGGGTGAAAGGCGGGGGCTTTTTCCAATGCCGTCTCACCGCTCGTGGCCACCAGCGCTTCGTGCCCGAACCGTTCCAGAATAAATGCCATCGTGGTCGCAGCGTCGTCGCTATCGTCCACCACCAGCAGCCGCATTCGCGCGTCGGCAACCATCGTCGTCACTCCTTTTGCATCTCCTGGCTTCAATCTAGCCGTTTGCAACTGGATGGCAATGCATGAAAGTGGTATCTCGGTTTGCGCATTTATGAACGTAAGTGGCTCCTTAAAAATCCACGAAACTGCCGCACGTCCGATAGCAATTATTGTTCCATTAGCTCGCAGTGGGCGATAGACTGACGTCTCACTTTCGCACATGCTACTGAGGTTCAACCATGCCGAAATACGTGATCGAGCGCGAGATTCCAGGCGCGGGCCAATTGACGGCCGACGAGCTGCGAGCGATTTCGCAGACTTCTTGCGGCGTGCTCAACAAGCTTGGCCCGGCGATTCAATGGGTCGAGAGTTACGTTACGCCCGACAAGGTTTACTGCGTTTATATTGCGCCCAATGAAGACTTGATTCGCGAACATGCCCGGCAAGGCGCGTTTCCCGTGAATCAAATCGCCGAAGTCAAGCAGATCATCGATCCTACGACGGCGGAAGGATAGGGTCCACCAACAGAGTTGCGGACAGATCCGAATCAAACAAGAGCTCGTGCGGATCGGTCGCTTCTTCATTGGCCAGCGGCACGACCGCGAGCGCGGCGAGCTTACCCGCTTCAATCGTGCCAAGCCGGTCTTCCATTTCCAGCGCACGGGCGGCGCGGATTGTGGCGAATTCCAGGACGACACTCGGCGGAATTTCGGGAAAGGCACGGGCAACGTAGCGCAGCTCTTGCAATACATCCAAATCCGGGTTCGACGCTCGGCTGTCGGTACCGATGGCCACGTTCACCCCCGAGGCCAGCAGTCGCGGCAACGGATGCCTGGCGTGGCCGAAAAAGGCGTGCGTCCGCGGACAATAAACGACGGTCATTCGGTCAGCATTCGCGGCCAGCAGGTCGATTTCTTGCTCATCGAGGTAATTGCCGTGGATCACCAGTACGTGAATGCCGCTGTCCGCCAGCCGCCGCAGATAATCAAGCGGTCGTGTGCCGCGAGGGATGGCCGTCTCGTCCCACGCTCCGAGGTCAATCAGCAACTGCCGAAACGGACCGCCACCGGATCTGAGCAGCTCCAGCTCTTCCAACGTCTCGGCGAGGTGAAAGGCCACGGGTGCACCAGCCGATCTCGCAAGTCCAAGCAGCCCATCGAAAAGTTCCGGATGTACAGAGTAGGGAGCGTGCGGACTCAGCCCATGCCGCCAACGCGGCAAAGGCGCGATGTCATCTAAATAGGCTCTTGCCGCAGCGAGTCTGGCATCGATCAGCTCACGCCGTAGTCCGATCGTTTCATGAAACACGGTTGCCGCGAGCGGACCATCGTCAGTGGTCCAGGTACTCGTGGCGATATCGCCGATGGCTACCTGCCCGGTTCGAGTACACTCACGACGTCCGGCGGCGAGGTTTGCCGCGTAGGGCGGCGAGCTGCGTCGATAGTCGACGACCAATCGGACCCAATCGGTAAACGCCATGCCTGGCCTGCCAACCGGGTGGACAAGTCCGCTGAGCTCCAGGTGCGTGTGCGCGTTGATCATGCCCGGCAAGATCGCCACGTTGCCTAAATCGTTCGCCGTGCCGCCGTGCGTCTCTCGACCCACCTCGACGACCAGGCCATTTTCGATCGTCACCACGCCATCAACGATCGGCGGCGTCATCACCGGAAAGACGTAGCGTGCGCGATAGGCTCGTCGGCCCGAGTTCATAGCGGTTAGCCAGGTGTGAAACGATCGAAATATCGTGGCAATGCGCGGCGCGGCTGTCAAATCCGCGGTGCGGCAGCTACCGCGCCAAGCGCGTGCAGGCTAAAATCCAGTGATGGATGATTTTGTCACGGTGGCGAAGGTCGGCTCGATTCCAGACGGTCAGGGCGGGACCTTTGTGGTTAACGGGCGGCTGGTGGCGGTGTTTCACGAGCGCGGCGAATACCACGCCATCGACGATCTTTGCCCGCACATGGGCGCATCGCTGGGCGCCGGCGAAGTGCGCGACGGCGTCGTTACCTGTCCTTGGCATGCCTGGCGGTTCAGCGTCTGCGACGGCACCTGGCGCGACAACCCCAAGCTCAAAATCGACCGCTTCGAGGTCCGCATCGTCGGCGACGAGATTCAGGTCCGCGTGCCGGAGAAAAAGTAACCACAAAGATACAAAAGCAGCCCCTGACGCGATTCAGGACGTGGAACACTACGTCACGTCCGCCATTAGCTTGCCGAAAACAAGCCCTCTTCTTTCTTTCGCCCCTCCTGAACTTCTGCCCGCTAACTGGTTTGTCACGACGCACCATCCCATCAACCCGCACTTATGCAAGCGCAAGACAGCCGTTTCGGTTCTTCGTCCGGTTCGCTCACCGTTCGACGGTTCAACTCTATGGAGTGCGGCGATTTATCGCCGCCTTGGTTTTGTCGCGGAGCGACCTTCCGTGGCTTTGCAACGACTGGACTCCGGTTCGTGCAAATTTGCAATAACGGTGAAAACACGAAGGATTTGCTCCTGTCCTACCCTATTGGTATGGATTACGCTGCTCGACGGCCTGCTTGGCAAGGAACGCTAATCGCCGATCGCGGTAGGGATGGCCCTTGCGGGCCACCCCCCGCACAGATCCGTACTTGAAGAGCTACCTCATACGGCTCCTACCTTGAGTCGAGCGTAAAATCGTTGGTGTGGATATGGATGCAGGATTTTAGGCCGAGGGAGA